>CAZDHN010000539.1:0-4754 GCA_964505115.1 uncultured Planctomycetaceae bacterium | reverse complement strand
ATATCGAGCACGCGCGGCAGGTTGGCCGGCTCGTACAACTCGACCAGCGGCGTCATGCCCAACTCGATCGTCGCGTCGTGCAATGCTTGCAGAGATCCGTCGTCCAGGCACTCGGCAATCAACAGCACGGCGTCGGCCCCCGCCGTTCGGGCTTCGAGTAGTTGGTAAGTGTCGAGAATGAAATCCTTGCGCAGCAGGGGTAACTCGACGACCGGGCGAATCCGGCGAAGATATTCCAGGCTGCCTTGGAAGTAGGGCCGATCCGTAAGCACGCTGATGCAGCTTGCGCCGTGCTCCTGGTATATGCGAGCGATTGCCACCGGATCGAAGTCGGCCCGGATGATTCCCTTCGACGGGCTGGCCTTCTTCACCTCGGCGATCAGCCCGATCGAATCGGACGAGGCCAAGGCGGCCAGGAAGTCGCGTGGCGGCGGGGTGTCGTCCAAGCGCTCGCGCAGTTTGGCCTCGGGCAGATCGTGCTTGGCCCGTTCGATTTCCAGCCGCTTGGCGGCGACGATTTCGTCGAGTATGGTTGCCACGCTTTATCTCGCCCCTAATTCCTTGTTACTAATCCGTTAGCCAAACCGGTTGGCGTCGTCCTTCTTGTCGTCGCGGGGTGCCACTGGCGTCTCGCCAGTGCTGATTAGTCCGGAGCTTGTTCCTTGGTGTTTCCAGAGCCTATCGGGCGTCTACCGATTTGTGGCCGCGCAAAAGGGAATCCGCACATACGCGCGGCGATTTCCTGGAAGAACAACGAGCAAGCCTCGGTTTTGCGTTGCACTGGCGAGACGCCAGTGGCACCCATCACCGTGGCTGATCCGGACCGCTAATCCATTAGCCGAACGGGTTGGCGTCGTCCTTCTTGTCGTCGCCACCGCCGAAGGGGTTATCCTTCTTGTCGCCCTTCTCGTCGTCTTTCTTATCGCCGGCGCCGAAGGGATTGTCCTTCTTGTCGGGGGCGCCGAAGGGGTTGTCCGCGTCGGCCGGCTGCATTTCGTCCTTCTTCGCTTCCGGCTTCTTCTGTTCGGCCTGTCCGTCCATGCCCTTCTGCTCGACGGGCGCCTTGCCCTCGTCCTCGGCTGTCAGGTCGAGGTGGCGGATCGGTTCGGTCAGCTCGATCTCGTGCAAGCACTGTACCAACCCGGTCTCGCTGGCCAAATAGAGGCGGTCGGTCTGGCTGTTGATGAGCGTTTTGGGCTGCGAGTAGGCGGGAATTGTGTCGAGCCGGGTGCCGCTGGCGGCACTCAGAACGAGAATACGCCCGATCTTGTCGACCGCGTAAATCCGCTCCTTGCTGGCGGCAATGAATTTGGCAACACCGGGTGACCACCAGATTTCAGCACCCGTATCGGCGGCCAGGCAGTACATCCCGCCGGGTTGGACGGTGACGTAGACTTTCCTGCCGATTACGACGGGTGGTTCGATCATCGGTTCGGCGGTCGAAAATCGCCACAGGGTGTTGCCGCTCTTTTCCAACATGGCGTAGACGAACCCGTCCTCCGAGGCCGCAATAATCACGCCCGACTTGCCTTCGGCAACCTCCGGAATCGGCGGCAAAAAGGCGGGTTGCGAGGCGATCGGAGCGCCCGTCTCCAGCCGGTAGCGGACGGTGAACTTGTCCTCGGCGCGGCGATCGATCCGGCCCACGAACAAGAAGCCTCGATTGGTCGGCCAGGCGACAAGCTCTTCGTTCTCGTCTTGGCGGACGACCAGCGGCTGCACCATCGCCCGACCAAACGACTGGCAAGCCAAGGGCGGATTCCAGTCCCGCTGAATTCTCAACGACTCGCGCCGATCGGCCTCGATATCAGCGGCTTCCTCGAGCGTCAACTTATTCTTGCCCTTGCCCTTCTTTGCTTCCTTGCCGAGTTCCTTGAGCGGATCGAGCATCGGCTCGAGCCGGTAGGCCAATACCAGGCCGTCGACCATGGGTATGTAGGCTCGCGTCTCGCTTAGCGCGGCTCCGGCGCCGGGCGCGCCTTCGGCCTCGGTCTTCCAGAGCAGTTTTCCGTTGTAACGATTCAGCACGTAGAGAACCGACCCGTTTACGATGGCAATGAAATCGTGATTGGCACTGGCGATCAGGCTGGGATGATTGGGCCCGCCAACCTGCTGGGCCCAAAGTGTCCGGCCGGTTTCGGCGTCGACCGCATGGACCATTGCCCGATCAGTCTGCACGTATAGGATACCCTCGTGCAACACGATATGCTCGACGCGTGCCATTGCCCGATCCAATTGAATCTGGGTGAACCAGGCGCGGGTCAGCCCGTGCTGTTTTGCGGTAGCCTGCGTGATGACACCGCCACGGACCGCGGCCTCCACTTGGCCACGGGCCCACAGCGAGGCCGTCAAAACGGCTGCCAGAACAAGTCGTCGCGTCATGAGTCTGTTCCTAAGTCGGAAGTTGGAAATCGGAAGAGAGGGGGGATCTCCATGGTTCGCTATTTTCCCCAGGCTCCATCATAACAAGAAGCGTCCCGACAAGCACTCGAAAAACCACGCTTGAAGCGGAAAGTCGGGTCGGACTGGGGGCCTTTCCGAGCGAATGTCGTGAACGGCCCGCGTCGAATCAGAGTGTAATGGGCTCTCGCCGTTTAGCCGGTGGGTGTCTACCTGCCCCTCTGATATGCGGATATCTCCTTCGCTCGCCCGTAAACGAAAAAAACGGTCGGTCCCCACCCGGCGGGGACCGACCTTGCGCAAGGCTGCACATCAACTCGGGCTATCGTGCTACCGGCGTCTGCCCCGACGGGCCGTCGCACAGATCAGCAAGCCCGGGCCGCCAAGAACCAGACGGGTTATCGTGGTGGGCTCGGGACGGTGTGGCCCCATGGATACGTCATAGGAGCCGCTCTGGACGACAACGACGTCAAATCCGGGATATTCCAACGCAACAACATTTACACCCCAACCCCAATCACCGTCCCCAGCTTGGGCACGGACACCGCCACCGTGATTGGTGCCGACGTTGTGGCCCATGTCGGTCTCCGCGGCCGTTCCGTCGCCGTGCCAAGTCAACGTCCCGGACATGGGCGACGGAGCTGTCCCACCATGGTATGCGGAACCGCCTTCCTTGGCATAAACATCAGAACCACCTTGGTCCCAGATCGATTCACCCGGATCGCCGGGTATGTAGTAATTTCCGGCGGTCATGGGGATCGTGCCGGTTAATCCTCCGCTCGCGTCGGAGACGAAATCCCCGCGGAAATACATAGTCGAAGAGTCGATGGTGCTTGCGGCAGCGACACCCAGACCAACCACAATCAGGCCCATAACCGAGACGGTAGCCGCTAATCCTATCATCTTCATCCTCACGCTCCTTCCACTCGATTCAGAGTTGTTTTCCCATGCCCACGTTTGTTCTCCGGTCAAGTCGGCCCGTTCCAAACGTGGATAGCAGTTAGCCCGGTCGCCTACGACCGGAAAACGGGTTGGTTTCCGCCACTTGGACGAAGCGTCTGCGCCGCGGGAGGGGGGCGGTGTAACCGATGACTTGTTCCGCTTCGGCCGGCGTGAATCGGGTGCGGCAACCGGCATCCGGGCGGCAGTCAAATTCCGACCATTCTCGCGGCTGCCATTAACAGGCCGAACGCAGCCGACCCCAAACCCACCAGGACGGCCACGTCGAACACAATTCTCATTAAGTCGTCCAAGTTCATCGGGATACTCTTCCTCCGGGGGCTTGGTAGGGCGGGTCCGTTCGTTTGCACTCAGGCGTGCGGTGGGCTGGCAGAGCAGGCTGCGGTTGCCGAGCCGCAGTGTGGTGCTGCAGTGTGGTGCTGCAGTGTGGTGCTGCAGTGTGGTGCTGCAGTGTGGTGCTGCCCGGCTCGGTAGTCTCCCAAAACACGGGTAAATCCCTCTTGTGTGCCACCAACACATCAGGACGTGTCCCCCAGGTTGCGTGTTAGTATACACGTGCGGACGGGTCTGTCAATAGGCGGAGGTGGCAAAAACCACAGTTGCGTGGGGCTATCATCTATCCATAATATGCATGTTGTCGGTGCCACCTGCCGGGGGCATCGGACAAAGGGCCGAGTTTTCAGCCGGCTCCTGGACCATATCGCCCACGACGCATAAGATGTTCTTTTGGTAGAGTTCCGAGAGAAGGGATTGTATGAACCGCGATATTCCGGCTGGCGACGCTGAAGAGACCCTGAAAGAGATCCTCGGGCACCTGAATTACTCGTCAGGCGCGCCGGAACCCCGATTTCTGGCGAACATCAACAGTCTGTTCGATCTGATCGGAACCGGGCAACTGGCGGATTGCGCCGGCAGTGGGGGTGACGAACAGGCCTGGAGAGTGTCTTGGCGGGTGCTCCACGAGGCGTTGGAGCGGCTGCGCGGTGGCTCAGAGGCATTCCGTCAGGTGGAGCAGGCCGAGGCCGTGCTTCGTTTGGTCTTCGAGAACGTGCTGCCCGCTTATCGTCAGCACCACCGCGACCTGCTGTTCCATCAGAGCGACGAGGCCCTGTTTCAGCCGTTCTTCATCGGCCGCGTGTTCGAGGCCGTCCTGGCGGAAGGATCGCCCTGGGATCAGACGGATCGTATAACCAGCGGCGCGCTGAAGCGGCTCAACGATTTCATCGGCCATCGGCCGGTTGCCGTGTTGGAGACCAAGGAGAAGCTGGAGCCCTATACGCACGAACGAGTCAGACCGATACCGCTATACGTGCACGGGGCGGGCGTGGCGGTCGGACGTTATCACGATCTGATTGCCAAAGCACTGGAGATACTCGGCTCGACCGACCCGAACC
>CAZDHN010000538.1:0-4755 GCA_964505115.1 uncultured Planctomycetaceae bacterium | reverse complement strand
GTTGGTGCAGATCGTGCCGCCGAACGAAGTCGTGGTGGTCATCAGTTTCGAGTTGACCATCGGCGAGGTTCGCGGCATGATGAACCTCTGCATTCCCTACAACTCGATCGAGCGGATTGCCGGCAAGCTGTCGGCCAACAGTTGGGTAAGCTACGAACGACCCAAGGCCACTCCGGAAACCATCCAGCAAATCAGTCAGAATATTCGCAGTTCGCTGGTCGAGTTGCGGGTCCGGCTGGCTCAAACGCGGATCAACACGGGCGAACTTATCGGTTTGCGGGTAGGCGATCTCATCACCACGCAGAAAGACGTTCACAGCCCGCTGGCCGTCACCGTCGAAGGCATTCAGCAGTTCCGCGCCATGCCGGGCGCGTACAAGGGGCACAAGGCGATCCGCGTCGAAGAAGTGCTCAACGGCCCGGCCAAAGTGAAGAGTGAATGACGGCTGCCGGCTGCTGGCTTGTCCAGCAGTGCGAAGCACTATTGACCCTTGCATATTGAATGAACGGAGGGCGACCAACGGGAGCCCGGTCTGAAGGCACTCCGCCGCGTCCAACCGTTCAATGACAATGCAAACATCAATAATCCCGTGAAACACTGCTGGACAAGCCAGCAGTGGCACCCAAAGTTCCATTGCGCTACAGTGTATCATGCAAGTCGGAGACCGCGCCAACCGCACCGCAGAACTGGAGAATGGCCAATGCGTACCGAAGAGAAACAACGTCCAAACCGGGGTGCCTCGCGGCGTAAGTTTCTGAAGACTTCGGCCGTGCTGGCCGGCGGGCTGGCGATCGGACGCACTGCCCACGCGGCGGGTAGCGACGTGCTGCGGGTTGGGCTCATCGGCTGCGGAGGGCGAGGGACCGGGGCGGCCGTCAACGCCCTGAATGCCGACAAAAACGCCAAGCTCGTCGCCATGGCCGACGCCTTCGACTGGCGGATCGCCGGCAGCCTCGACCGGATCAAGCGAGCCAAGCCCGACCAAGTGGCCGTCGACGACCGGCACCGCTTCGTCGGACTTCAGGCTTACCAAGAACTGCTGGCAAGCGAGGTCGACGTGGTGCTGGTAACCGTTCCGTCGCACTTCACGCCGATCTACACCAAGGCGGCTGTCGACGCCGGCAAACACGTCTTCTCGGAGAAGACACACGCGGTCGATGCTCGCGGCGTGAAGATGATTATGGAAGCCACCGAAACCGCCAAAGCAAAGGGGCTCAGCATGGTCTCCGGTTTGGCCTGGCGGTATCACACGGGCGTGCGCGAGACGATGAAGCGGGTGTTGGACGGGGCGATTGGCGATATCGTGGCCATCCAGGAGGTCTGCAACACGGGCTCGCTCAGAAGCCTGCCGCGCAAGCCGGGCATGACCGAGATGGAGTACCAGATTTACGATTGGTACGATTTCGCCTGGCTCTCGGCCGACCTGCCCGGCCTGAATCTGGTTCACGATCTGGACAAGGGCGCCTGGGCCATGCGCGACGTGCCGCCGGTGAAAGCTTGGGGGATGGGTGGACGTGAAACCCGTGACGCGCCGCGCTTCGGCGACGTTTACGACCATCATGCCACGGTGTTCGAGTATGCCGACGGCGCGCGGATGTTCGCCTACTGCCGCCAGCAGACCGGCTGCCTGACGGAGATTTCCGACAAGTTCCTCGGCACAAAGGGCCGCTGCAACCTGTTGGCCAACCGCATCGAGGGCGAGACGAACTGGCGTTACAAGGGCCCGGGGTGCAACCGGTTCGACCTGGAGCACGAGGCTCTGTTTTCGTCGATCCGGTCGGGCAAGCCGATCAACAACGGCCTCTATATGGCCCGAAGCTCGATGATGGCCATCATGTGTACCTGGTGCTCGTACACGGGGCAGATGATCACCTGGGAGCAAGCGATGGATTCGCAACGTCAATCCAACCCGGAGCGTTATTCCTTCGACGCCACGCCACCCACCACACCCGGCCCGGACGGCAACTACCCCATCCCCGTACCCGGCGTAACGAAGTTCACGTAGAGCAACCCCCGGGCAGGCTATTGCGCCGTGGCCGGTGGAATGCGGAGTTGGACGGAAATGTCGTCCTCTTTCGTCCAGATGAGGCCGAGTTCTTTCAACAGTGCGGCGGCCGGGGCGCCGCTGGGATACTCGTCGAGCGAGACCCACTCGCGCCGCGCGGCCAGATCGGCGTGGATCTTGGCGCCCAGGTCGATCGTGAACGGTCCGGGCCTGTTCAGCGACCGAATGGCGCGGATGCCGGCAAGCGTTAGCTGCGGGGCGAAATAAAGGACTTGCGAGATCATGTACGTGGCCACACCGAGCCTGATGCCTCGCACGAAACGGAATCCGATTTGCCGCTGGTCGGCTAGGGCTCGCATGGAAGACTCCTGCCATCCTTCGCGCAACCCTTCGATTACCAGGAAGATCATTCCAAGGACGGCGAGCCAGAAGGCTACATCGCTACCCGCGTCGCCTAACAGTCTGACGAGAATGATCGCAAACATGGCCCGCAGCAGCCAGAACGAAAAGAGCCAGGCAAACGGCGTTCCGGCCAGGGCCAGCAGGCCGACCGACAGTTGAAGTGCGTTTCGCTTGCGGACATGCCGGCGGAGTTGGTCGGATGTCATGATGCGTGGCCCTTGTATGGCAACCCCCTGAAAGCTTGCTGTTTGGCTAGACAATCTCCTCGGCCCCCGATCCTGTCGGGAGACGGGCTGCGTCTTCGGGCCGGGACCTTCGCGTTTTTCGTGGCGTCTCGCAGAAATCCACCTATAATCTATTCGTTTCCAACGGCCCCTGCTTGTGAATTTCAGAAAGTATTTGGAAATCCGAAATAGATGGTCCCCTTTCCCAGGAAGGTTCCCGGCGGGTAGAACCGGCAAGTCGCGTTGCAATCCCTACTTTCCGTCTACCTGGCACGACCATGCCGATTTGCCGGTGCGACCCCGCAAATTGACCGTCCGGCAGAGGCCGGGACTTGGCGAACAGCGGCATTCGGGGTTAGAATGCACTTCTGGTATGATTGCCGGCCAGGCAGTCAGGTGGCCGGGCAGTCAGGTGGGTGAGAAATTCTTGCGGGGCTTGCAGTTCGAAATGACCTGTCCACCTGGATCGGGCCATTGCGACGACACAACCTATAACTTTGCAGCGCCAAAATGCCACGATTTCCCTATGTGGCTGAAGTTCCGAATACGCATAACGCCGACTGGGTGTCGATTGCCGAGGGCGTTGTGCGCGCAGTCGATCCCGAGGCCGCGGAAAAGAAGGTTCGCAGGAAGTTCCCCAAGGCCCGGCACATCGAGATTATGGAGGCAGTGCCCGCCTACGACGAGGGCCTGCCGCCATGGGACTACTGGAAGCCGTACGTCGGCGTCTGCTTGTGTATCTTGGTCGGCATGCTCTTGCTGGGCGCCGTCATTGTCTGGACCGGCCGAGGCGTATCGCCCGATAAGCCTGAAGAGGATGAGTTGCCACGGCAGCAGCAAGTGCAACCTCCACGCCCGCCCGGCGAACTCGACGAGTATCCCACCGCCAACTCGTACGACAGGCTGTTGGACGATCGCTAAGAACCGGAGTGAAAACAACTGTCGCCTTTCGCTCCGCGAAAGAACGCGGCTTTCGCGGAGCGAAAGGCGACAGTTATTGTTTCCGCGATCGCTAAGGCGAGCGGCTTCTACTTTACCGGCTTCATTCGCCAACCGGGATTCACCTCGGGCTTCTGTCCGTCGGGCAAGGGCTCGACGAGCTTTGCGTAGAGGTCCGGTCGGCGCGCCTTGATGTACCGTCGCCCGCCGGCCAGTTCGATCTTATCCGGCGTGCATATTCCCACCACGACATCGTCACCCAGGGCTTGCGATTCGGCGACGATTTCCCCGAAGGGGTCGATCACCATCGAGCAGCCGGTCTTGATCGTGTCGTGGTCCACTCCCACGGCATTGGTAAAGACGTAGTAGACGCCGTTCTCGAAAGCCCGAGTTGGCAGCCAGCGCATCAACCAGGCACGCCCCTTGGGACCAAGGAACTCCATCCGCAAGGGCACCGGATCGCGCTGGCGATTGTCCCAGAGCCGCTTGTCGATTCTCCCGCGGCCGGGCATGGGACTCTCCAGCCCGCAGGTAACGTGCGGTGCAAAAATGACCTCCGCCCCCAGGAGCGTGGCCATGCGGGGATTCTCCACCAGATTGTTGTCGTAACAGATCAGCACGCTGCAACGAACCCCGCAGAGCTCGAAGACCGGGAACTCGCTACCCCAACTCAAATGTGGGCTGACAAAGGCGTGCAGCTTGCGGAACCTGGAGACGAACCCGTCGGGCGACACGGCCACGTAGGTGTTGTAGAGCTTATCTCCGTCCAGTTCAATCAACCCGGCCAACAACGGCACGCCAAACTGCTTGGATAGCTTTGCCAGCCGCTCGGTGCTTGGTCCGCTGGGAACCGGCTCGGCCAGTTCGACGATCTCATCTCGCGTGCAATCCTGTAGAAAGGTATAGCCGGTGATCGAGCACTCGTGGAAGCTGACGATTTCGGCCCCCTCGGCAACCGCGCGTCGAGTCAGATCCTCGATGCGACTGAAGTTGTAATCCTTCTGCCGGTCGCGTGCCTCGAACTGGGCAGCCGCGATGCGGATATCTCGCATGGTCTTCTCCGTAAGGGTGCCTATCGCTAGCTGCGTCTGCAACCTAATATGACAGCGCCACTTCGACGACTTCGAGATGACGCCACCGGGCTTGCCCCAGTGATTTTTTGACCGCCATTGATTAGACGCTAGC
>CAZDHN010000537.1:0-4756 GCA_964505115.1 uncultured Planctomycetaceae bacterium | reverse complement strand
GTCGTGGACACGACCATGCCGAATTCAATCAAAGCGGAGGCATTTCACAAGTCACTACAAGAACACGACTTGCGACATTCGTGCCGACAAGGCCCCAAGGGTGAGACGGCCAATACACTGGTTCAAGCACCTCTCCTGCCTCCGAATCGGGGGGATTTCTTCCATCAGCTCAACCGTGCGGCTGTTGCGGGGGAGGGCTGATCATGACGCACTTGCCCACACCTCAGCCAGCTACGACAACGCCCTGCACCATTCGCCTCGGTGAACTAGCCATGGCCGCAGGCATGGCTGGTATGCCTGTCGCGCTCTGCTACCAGGAGTTTCCTGCGCCCATACTGTCCGAGGTCTGGCGCCATTATATCCGAACCGCCGGGCCCGATTCAATCCATCATGTCCGTACGCAAGGCGACCTGAACAGGTTGCCTGAGCGGCTGGGCGACCTTCGGCTCGTTCTTGTTCACACGCCGCGCCTTCACGTCCCGACCGCGTGGTCGATCCGGTTGGCCGAACCGGTAGACGGCGAAGACAGCTCCCGTCCCGCCATGCTGTCCCGATTCGTGCCGGACGATTTGGACGAGGACCCCGGAGCCACGCTGGTCGTCCGCGCCACCGCCCGGGAAAACGCCGCGATTGCCCACTGGTTGGCCGCTCGGCACGACGGCGGCAATAATCCACTTCCTGACTGCGGGCCGGTCCCGGTTGGAATACCTGCCTGGCTGTCCCCCGTCTTGTCCGCCGAGGGTTTTGGACGTGTTGCCGGTCGGCTGCAGTTCCGGGACCTTGAGATCCTTCGTGCTCTTTTGGCAGGGGCTTGCGTCCTGAGAGTATGTGGCGGCGGCGAAACGGCAGATCCAGCGGAGGTGAACCGGGAAGACTATGAAGGTGTTCGACAACTGCTTCGCATCCCCATTCTTCGCCCAGTTGACGTGGTCAGTGACCCGCTGGCCACCGTCATGGTTGCCCGGGCCAACGTCTACTTGGCAGCCAAGTCCGGTGAGGTCCGTCGTTCCGACAAGGTTTCTTTCGGTCCGGATGATGGACACGATCGTCCGGGGGGGCTGGGTAAGGACCCGATTACTCGCCGCGAGATCGCCGATTTGGGCAACGTGCGGTCGGGCATGGTGCGCCGGCTCGTCGATTACCTTCACCAGGGAGCCGACGGTTACCAGTGGTACTGTCGGATGGGCCTTGCACATCGTGCTCCGAGTAGTGACGCATGGTCGGCATCCACCTTGGATTCGCTGACGGTGAATCTGCGTCCTTGGTCCCTGAAGCAAGTGCGGACCCATTTTGACCGTCTCCGCCGAACCGGACTAATCACCGCCGAACGGGAACACGGAAACGGCCCCTGGCGGTACGAGCTGCCTGAGGAGTTGACCGACGTGGCTTGCCCCTTTGGCGCCCTACCGCCCGGCGAGGAACTGAATGGGCATGAATCGGAAGCAGTCGAGGATGCTGAACCGTGATCGGCGATCCCAGCCCCGAGGTGCCCATCGTCTGCCCAGCATCAAGGGCAGACGGAACCCTTCAGGCCGACAGGAGTTGCGTTGAACTTCGTCCCGGTTGCCCACGTCGGCAGAAACTCTGATGGCTAAACAGAAGGCAAAGCTGGGGCCGCCCCGGAGGGCGGCCCCGAGCTTTGCGGGGCTGACGGTGGTGTCTGTTGCTCATCTGCGGCGGCGAGAGCGGGAGCGGCCGACGTTGTAGCCTTTGCGGCTGCCGATCCGCTTGCCGGACTTGTAGAACCACCAGGCGACCAGTGCCAGTACGCCAAACCCAAGCCATTCGTCCATAGGACCTCCTGTTGTTGTGTTTCATGTTATGCCAGAACGGACCTCAAGTCACCGACAACTCAGAGGCCAGCAGATTGATGGAGATATCCCGATCAACAGGCTGACCGCGGAGCCAACGGGTGAATTGGTGCACCATGAATCCGGCGGCGATGTTGGCCGTGTAGATCGTTCCGTGGGCCGTGCAGCGACCGGGCTGGGCCTCGGACTGGCGGAAGAGGGTTGTGGGATAGTGGTCCCGCCCGATATCGTCGGCCACGGCGAGAACGCGGATGGTCTCGGCCAACATCCGTCCGTCGGCCCAGAATTGGCACCGCGGCCCGGCCGACCGCCAGATGGCCGCCCGGGCGGAGATTGTGTCGACACAGCAGAAAACGGCGCCAACGATTTCGAGACGGGGGCGATAGCGGTCGAAAACGGTGCTGACTTCAATGGCGGGGTCGATCCGTCGTATGGCCTCGGCCGTCGCATCCACCTTGCTTCTTCCAATGTCGGCGGCGTGGTAGCCCTGCGTCGTGATGTTGGTGGGCTCTACCAGGTCGAAGTCGATGAGTTGGATCTTCCCTACGCCCATCGCGGCAAGCTGCAAAGCCACCTGCCGGCCGATGGCGCCTACGCCGATTACCGAGACCTTGATCTGGCGGAGCCGCTCCTCGGGCACCAGGTCCTGCTGGCGGTCAAAACGGTTGGTTGGTTCGCTCATTGTAATCCCTCCAGGACGAGGTCTTCAGGAGCTTCATCGGGACTTGCCCCCCACGTCTCGAACCAGTCGCCTTCGTCGGGCAGTGACCACGTTTCATCATCCGGTCCCGCTTGAAAGAGCCCGTCGAGCTCAGAGTCGAATCGCACAACCGACTGCCCATACTCCGCCTTCCAGGCTGCATGATCAGCGGTCGCGAAGGGCTGGGCGAAATCTACCTCAACCGGGATCTCAACGTCGCCTCCGGGACCAACACCAAACCGCAGCCGGGCGTAGCTCTGACCGCCCCGGGCAAGGATGAACATGACGGTCCAATCCGCACGGCCGAAGCACCGCGCAAATGTCTCTTCATCTACGCCACTTGGCTCGGCCGAATCGGCCGGATGTGTGTGCAGCCATAGGCGGCCGAACTCCTCCGGCTTTCGGCCCTGATCGACCTGTTGGTCGAAGAAATCGGCCACGGCCGCGTCGTCGAACTCGACTGATGCTGAGGAACAAGTCTGCCGAACGAGCCGGAAGTCCTCGACCAGCAAAAGGTCATCACAACGGCTGATCCCAAATCCGCCGACCTCCGTGTCGCCCAGATCACGCAGGTACAGTAGTTTGGCCCAGGCGTACGGTGTGAACTGGAGTGTCGGCTGGCACGGTTTCATCCTCCGGAAAATCGTTCTCCGAGTTTTCTGCCTCGTGGCACGCAGGGCATTTTTCATCGGTCAGGCACTCCTCGCAGAAGGGTTGTTGACACCCGGCGCAGTGGCCCAGGCACTGGGAACAGAAGTACTCCTCGCAACCGGAACACGAATCGATGCACTCGCCGCAGCAGCGGCGGTCGCAGGCCCTACAGCCGGTGGAACAATCATTGCAGATGTCGACCTCGCACAATTCACATGTATCGCGGTCGTCGGCCGCGACAAGTCGACCACAGTCGTGGCACTCGATGCCCTGCCACTCATCGAGGCTCACGTACGCACTGCTGGAGTTATAGGTTTGCAGGATCTGCCGGACCATTACGAAGAAGTCCAACAGCCGCCCCTGTCGTAAGGCATGCCTGATCGGCACTCGGCCCTCACCCTCGCAGAGCGAGCCGTCCTGGACGTGCGGG
Source organism: uncultured Planctomycetaceae bacterium (assembly GCA_964505115.1). Lineage (GTDB taxonomy): Bacteria > Planctomycetota > Planctomycetia > Pirellulales > Thermoguttaceae > CAZDHN01. Next base: position 1,164 of record CAZDHN010000537.1, on the reverse strand, counting down.
TGCGTGGTGTCGGAGCTGGATACGGCCGGATTCGGGTCCAGGGCGACGACCGAGTAGGCCTGGTACTGCCCCAGTTCCTCCCAGTTTAGCTTCACCTCAAACGGACCCAGAGCGATGTTCTCCAGAACAATCGGCCCGGTGACAACTGAGATCGTGTGTTTCCGCGGGCAGATATCGACCTGGTCGAACTCGTCGTGCAGCGTGATGAGGTCCCGGTAGATGTCGTGTGGTGTTGCGGTCGCATGGCTGCTATCTGGCGCATCCAGTTGTCCGGCCACCTGATCGGTCTGCCGACGCAAGTCGGTCAGTGCGCACCGAAACTGGTCTTGAAGCTGTCGTGCCGCACGGTGCCAACCATGCCTGGAAGTTTTTTGGATCTGGCGAGTCAAGTGGCGGCATCGATCCCAGGCGACCTTGGGCAGATCAACGCCCATCATGGAGCGAGCTGCTCCTGACAGTACGCCGTTAATGGCAACGCTGACACGCAATGCCAACCGATGGTGTTTATTCATTATCCATCTCCCGGAAAGGACGGAGCCGATCGGTAACTCGCCGACCGGCCCCGTCATGTGACGTTCATTTGCACCGAGGTTATTGACTACAGGCGGAAGACGGCTCCCTCGATCTTTGTGGGCGTGAAGCTGACACGGTCACCCTCGCGGAGGACCTGATCGGCCGTAACCGGCTGCCGGTTGACACGGATTAGGTAGTCTTCCGAGCGGGCCGAGTGGATCTGCTGCTCGAAGAGTTTCTCGACAGTCGTGCCCTCCTCGACGTCGAGGTAATCGGCAAAGCCGCCACCGTCGTTGTTGATGAGCAAGATTCGCATGGTGATTCTTTCGTTCCTTTGTGGGTTGTATGGTTGGAAAGACTGTTGAGACTACGGGGCGTGGTTCGCCGTGTGATCGCATCCGTCAGCTCGGCCGCGCCCCTTGCCGCGCCGGCGCCGTCGGCCACGTCGCTGGCCGGAGCGCAGACGGCCGCGACGCTCGCGCCCGCCGGAACGGTGGTGTGAGAAGTCGAATGCACTCGCGCCGCAGTAGCCCTCAAGATCAGTATGAGGGTCCTTGAGCGCGAACACCTGCCGCCGCGGGAAGCCACGCAGATCGGCCAGGATGGTCTCGGCCTGTTGCCAGAGGTGACTAACCCAATCCAACGGGTACA
>CAZDHN010000536.1:0-4762 GCA_964505115.1 uncultured Planctomycetaceae bacterium | reverse complement strand
CCTGCCAAACAACGGTCGAAAGTATCCACACACCCGGAACGTTCCGATGGAAAAAGAAACCTACCGCGTGCGAATCTCGAAGGACTATCTGGTCTTTAGCGCCGCGCATTTTATCACGTTCGGCGGAAGTACGTGCGAACAGTTGCACGGCCATAACTACCGGGTGGCGGCGGAAGTGCAGGGTCCGCTGGACGCGGACTTGCTGGTTGTCGATTTCATTTGGCTGCGTGACGCGCTGGGGCGGATACTCGAAGAGCTGGACCACCGCGTGCTGCTGGCGACCGAAAACCCGACGCTGGACGTTGCCGTCGGAGATCGCGAGGTTGAAGTGACCTTCGCCGACCGTCGCTGGGTGTTTCCCAAGACCGACTGCGTCTTGCTGCCGGTCGGCAACGCCACGGCCGAGATGCTGGCTCGCCATATCGGCCGTCGCTTGATCGGCGAACTGGAGTCCCAAACCGGCAGTCGGCCCGAACTGCTGCGAATAGAGATCGACGAGTGCCACGGTCAATCGGCCGTCTGCGAACTGCGTGGCTAGACGTTTTGGTCGCAGCCCCAACATGCCGTGCATGCTGGGTAATATGCGAAAGCCAGGGGATTACGGCTGACTTTTCAGCGTGTTCGACTCAAGTCGATCCGGGCGTTCTGACGATACGGGGCCAGTGTGCGTATTTGGCGTGCTGATTGGGTTTTTGGACGTTTCCGAGCCCGCGCTCACAGCCGGCATGCCCCTTTTCTTAACCTTGCCCGAGACAGGCCGATCCGATGGCTAATTCCGACATCCGCAAGGCGGCCATTTTGCTGATGAGTCTCCCCTCGGAGACTGCCGCGCCGCTAATGTCCAAGCTCGATCCGAAGCAGGTGGAAGCGGTCTCCATCGAGATTGCCAAGCTGGGCGACATCACCGGCGAGGAGCAGGAGGCGGCCATACAGGACTTTGCCCAGGCCAACCCGGCGGCCTTGTCCACTCAATCGGGCGGATTGGACGTTGCCCGGAGCCTGGTCGAGCAGGCGTTGGGTAAATCGGCCGGCAACACGCTGGATAACGTGCGGCAGTCGATCGAGGCGTTGCCGTTCGGGTTCCTTCAGAAGGTCGACAGCCAGAACCTGCTGACCTTCATCGTGGACGAGCATCCGCAGACGATAGCGCTTGTGCTTTCGCACGTTCCGCCTGCGCAGGCTGCCGATATCCTCAGCGGCCTGTCGGCCGAGCGGCAGATGTCGGTCATTCTTCGAATAGCCGTCATGGGCCAAACCAGCCCGGAAATCATCAAGGAAGTGGAAGAGGGCCTGGAACACCGGATGGCGAGCGTGATGAGCCAGCAGTTCGAGAAGGCCGGCGGCGTTGCCAGCGTGGCCGAGATGCTCAATGTGATCGATCGGGCGACCGAGCGTAGCCTGCTGGAGAATTTGGCTCAGGAAGACCCCGATCTGGTTGAAGAGATACGCCGCTTGATGTTTGTCTTCGAGGACATCTGCAAGTTCGCCGATCGCGATATCCAGTCGGTACTAAAGAATGTCGAAAGCTCGCAATGGGCCATGGCCCTGAAGGGGGCCAGCGAGGAGCTGAAGAGCAAGATACTCAACAATATGTCGAAGCGAGCGTCCGGCTTGTTGGTGGAAGAGATGGAGTACCTCGGCCCGGTCAAGCTCTCGAGCGTCGAGCAAGTCCAGCAGCAGATTGTCGACATTATCCGCCGACTAGAAGACGCCGGCGAGATCACCCTCCAGGGCGAGGAAGAAGAAGAGCAGTTCATTCAGTAGGCGGCTGTTGGGAAACGAGTAGACCAGGCCACGGAGGAATACGGATAAAGAGAGTAAATACGAGTGGGTCGCGGCTGATTCTTCCGTGCTTTTCCAACCGCCAGCGATAACGGTCGGCGAGCAAACCCCGATAACCGTATAACTCCCCGCTCGGCGTTCTTTGCATCTTGGCGTCTTTGCGTGAGATTCCTCCTTCGCAAGTGACCCTACCAGCCAAGTTCCCGGCTCGGCGGGAGCCTCGCCCTCCCTGAATTGCCTCTCCCCCTCCCTTATCGGCGGTCGATTTGCTAGCATGGCGTGATGGCAGCGGCGATCACACCCATGATGCGACAGTACGAGGAGGCCAAAAAGGCCTGCCCCGACGCGCTGTTGCTCTTCCGCATGGGCGACTTCTACGAGATGTTCCACGACGACGCCAAGCTGGCCGCGCGAACGCTGGGGCTCGCGCTTACCAGCCGCGAAAAGGGCGCCGACGGCATCCCAATGGCCGGGTTCCCGCATCATCAACTGGAAAGCTACCTGGGCAAACTGATCGCCGCCGGGCTGCGAGCGGCCGTCTGCGAGCAGGTCGAGGACCCCAAGAAGGCCAAGGGCCTGGTCCGCCGCGAAGTCACCCGAATCGTGACGCCCGGCACCGTCACCGACGAGGCACTGCTCGACCCGCGCCAGAGCAACTATCTGGCGTCGGTGGCGTCGGGCGATCCGGTCGGAGTGGCTTGGGTCGAGTTATCGACGGGCCGATTCATCGCGGCCGGCTTTCCGCCCCGAGAGTTGGCCGACCAGTTGGCCCGAATCGCGCCGGCCGAATGCCTTCTGGCCGAGGAAGCCGAGCCGCTACCGGCCCATCTCGACGAGCAGATGATGGTCACGCGGCGGCCCGGTTGGGCCTTTTCGGGCGAGACGGCCCGGCAGTCGCTGGCCCGACATTTCGGCACCGCCGGCCTGGAAGGGTTCGGGTTCACTGACGATGCAGCCGACGCTCAAGCGATCCGTGCCGCCGGCGCGGTGCTCGACTATCTAAGCGAAACACAAAAGAGTTCGCTGGCGCACGTCGACCGGCTGGTCCCCTACCGGACGACCGCCGCGTTGGAGATCGACGAGGCCAGCCGGCGTAGCCTGGAAATCGCCCGGACTATCCGCGAAGGCCGACGCGAAGGTTCGCTGCTGGCCGTGTTGGACCGATCGGTAACGGCGATGGGTTCCCGGCTCCTGGCCGATTGGGTCTCGGCGCCGCTATTGGATCGGGAGGAGATCGGTCTGCGTCACGACGCGGTCGAGGAATTGTCGGCCGATCCCGAGCTGTCCGGCGACTTGCACGACATGCTCAAGCAGGTCTACGATGTCCAGCGTCTGTTGGCCCGGGTGAGCACGGGTCGGGCCAGCCCGCGAGATCTGAGCTTCCTCGGCCGCACGCTCCGCTGCCTGCCGGCCATCAAGGCGAAGCTCACGGGGCGCACCAGCGGTCTGCTCAACCGGCTCGAGGACCAGATCGACCTTTGCCCCGAGCTACGGTCGCAATTGGAGGCCGCCCTGGCCGACGACTGTCCGCTGGCCTCGCGCGAGGGCGGGTTTATCCGCGAGGGTTTTGACGAGCGGCTCGATTCGCTCCGCCAGCTTACGCGCGGCGGCAAGCAGTGGATCGCCGAGTACCAGGCCGAAGAAACCCGCCGGACCGGCATCACGAGCCTAAAGGTCGGCTTCAACCGCGTCTTCGGCTACTACCTGGAGGTGACAAACGCCCATCGCGAAAAGGTGCCGGAAGACTACATCCGCAAGCAGACGCTCAAGAACGCCGAGCGCTACATCACGCCGGAGCTAAAGGAGTACGAGGAGAAGGTTCTGACGGCCGACGAGAAGGCGAAGGACCTGGAATACGAGTTGTTCCTGAAGCTTCGCGAGGCGGTGGCCGCCCACCGGCATCGGATGCAATCGACGGCCGTGGCGCTGGCGCGAATCGACGTGCTGGCCGGCCTGGCCGACTTGGCCCGCCGCCGCGGCTACTGCCGGCCGACAATGGTCGACGAGTCCGTGCTCGATATTGTCGACGGCCGTCATCCGGTGCTCGATATCATCGAGCCGGAGGGCACTTTTGTGCCGAACGACACCCGGGCGGACGGCGAGTCGGGAACCATTCTGTTGATCACCGGCCCCAACATGTCGGGCAAGAGCACGTACATCCGGCAGGTGGCGCTATTGACGCTGATGGCCCAGGTCGGCAGCTTCGTGCCGGCGGCCAAGGCGACCATCGGCATAGCCGACCGGATATTCGCCCGGGTTGGGGCCAACGACGCCTTGTTCCGCGGCCAGAGCACGTTCATGGTCGAGATGACCGAGACGGCCCGGATACTCAACACGGCCACGGACCGCAGCCTGGTGATACTCGACGAGATCGGCCGCGGCACGAGCACCTATGACGGCATCTCGCTGGCCTGGTCGGTGGTCGAGTATCTGCACGAGCACGTCGGCTGCCGCACGCTGTTCGCCACGCACTATCACGAGCTGACCGACCTGGCGAAATCGCTTTCCGAGGTAACGAACCTGAACGTGGCGGTTCGCGAGTGGCAGGACGAAGTGGTTTTCCTGCACAAGATCATCGAGGGCACGGCCGACAAGAGCTACGGTATTCACGTCGCCCGACTGGCCGGCGTGCCCACCGAGGTGCTCGACCGGAGCAAGGATATCCTGGCCCAGTTGGAATCGGAACATCTCGACCCGGAGGGCCGCGCCAAGATCGCCCGCCGCCCCAACAAGCCGAAGTCCAGCCATATCCAACTCACCCTATTTGGCGCCGCCGAGCATCCTTTACTAGACGAGATACGCAAGCTCGACCCCGACAACACCACTCCACTGGCCGCCCTCGAATTCCTCAAACAATGCCGCGACCGGTTGGCGGAGGAGGAGGGAGCCGTTTAGCGCCGGTCACAAGCAACTCGCCCCGGGCCGTGATTTGCTGTAGAATGCGTGCGTACCCCACTGAATCCAACCTCGAAAGGACCCG
>CAZDHN010000535.1:0-4770 GCA_964505115.1 uncultured Planctomycetaceae bacterium | reverse complement strand
CCCGCCAGGGAACCGGGCTTCGCCCTCGATCATTGGCTATGCAAGGGTCAATAATACGAAAGCAATTAGCGAAGATTAGCGTCGATTAGTGTTCCTTTCTGTTCTCTTGACCAGACGCGGCGGTCGTGATCTGAATCTTATCCGTGGTTTCCTCGGAGTGTGCGAATTACCGGAGATACCCACTCGAATCTTTAGGTTTGACAGAGCACTACCCACCCACCGCGGCCAAACATACCTCAGACGGAGCCAAACAATAAGATGAAGACATCGTTGGTTTCAGTCGTTCTCCTGTTGGCCGTCGCGGCCGGAGCCGCAACGGCGGAAGTAACGCCCAACGTTTATGAGAGCCCCATCGCGGCAACGCCGGCTAATCAAATTGACCGAATCGTTTTTGCCAAGTTGGCGTCGTTGAATATCAAGCCCGTCCTCTGCTCCGACGCCGTGTTTGTCCGCCGCGCCTATCTGGACGTGATCGGTACGCTACCCAGCGCGCAAGAAGCCCGGGAGTTCGTTGAGGATACGGATACGAAGGACAAGCGGCGTGTCTTGATCGATCGCCTGCTGGAGCGTCCTGAATTCGCCGACTACTGGTCGATGAAATGGGGCGACATTCTGCGAATCAAGGCGGAGTTCCCCGTCAATCTCTGGCCCAACGCGGCCCAGGCCTATCATCGCTGGGTGCGTGCGTCGATTGCCGCAAACAAGCCGTACGACGAGTTCGCCCGGGAGATGCTCACCTCCAGCGGCAGCAATTTCCGTGTCGGCCCGGTAAACTTTTACCGCGCCATTCAGGACAAGACTCCCGAAGGCATAGCCAGCACCGTGGCCCTAACGTTCATGGGATCGCGAACCGATTCCTGGTCGAAGGGCGTTTTGGCGGGAATGACGGTCTTCTTCTCGCAAATAGGTTACAAGCCGACGAGCGAGTGGAAGGAGGAAAACGTTTTTTGGGATCCGCTGGGCGCCTGTTCCGTGGCCGGCAACGTTGCGCCCGGTCAGGCCGCCATAAGCACGTCCCCAAAGGCAAAGGCCGATAGCGACACACCGCCGAAGGCCGACGACGAGTCGAAAGAGGCGACCGCGCCTCCGGCCGAAGGCAAGCCATTGACAGCGGTCTTTCCGGACGGAACAGAGATTCAGTTGCCGCCGGACCGCGACCCGCGCGAAGTGTTTGCCGATTGGCTGATCACGCCGGAGAACCCCTGGTTCGCGCGGAGCATCGTCAACCGCGTTTGGGCCTGGCTGATAGGGCGCGGGATTATCCACGAGCCGGACGATATCCGCGACGACAACCCGCCGAGCAATCCCAGACTGCTGGCCTATCTGGAAAAAGAGTTCATCGCCAGCGGCTACGATCTGAATCACCTCTACCGGCTGATTCTGCACTCCAATACATTTCAGTTCTCGGCGATGCCGCTGGCGACGGAGGACGAAGCCTCCGCCGCACGGGCCGAGGCGAACTTCGCGCGCCGCCCGCTTCGCCGGCTGGAGGCCGAGGTGTTGATCGACGCCGTCAATAAGATCACCGGCACAAAGGACCTTTACACCAGCGCCATCCCGGAACCCTTTACCTATATTCCACGCGACATGCCCGCAATTGCCATAGCGGACGGCAGCATAACGAGTCCATTTCTGGCGTTATTCGGCCGTTCGGCTCGGGCGACCGGCATGGCCAGCGAGCGTATCGACAAGCCGGTCTCCTCGCAGTGGCTTCACATGCTGAATTCGAGCCATATCCAGCGCAAGCTGGAGCAGGGCCCCGCGCTCAGGGCGCTATTCAGGTCCGGCAAAAAGCGGGTCAGGCTTCTGGAGGAGCTTTATTGGACGATTCTCTCGCGTCCGCCGACGCAAGATGAATTGAAAGTTGTGGCGGAGTATGTCCAGTCCCCCGAAAACAGAAAGACAGCAGCGATCGACACCACCTGGGCTCTGATCAACAGCAGCGAGTTTCTTTATCGGCATTGATTCTTGATGGAAATCGTGGAGGAGAGCGTTAGACGAAGTCAAATTTCGTGAGGCTTTGAGCCGCTCCGTCCTCGGGGCGGGTATTGCCTGGGCATCGCGACTCGCGGTGAGGACACCGCGGCTCGAAAACACAGCCGGTTCGATCCAGTTGAAAACGAAAGGAAACTGAAACCGTGAGCGCGAATCATAGCTCGGAGAACGACTCGCGAATCTCTCGACGCGAGGCAATTAAACGCGGCCTTTACGGCGCGGGTGGAGTGCTGCTGGCCGATCAGCTCGGTTCGAACGCCCTGGCCGTTAGGCCGGAGATAAACAAACCGCCGGCCAAGGTGAAGGCCAAGTCGGTCATCCAGATATTCCTCTGGGGCGGCATGTCGCACAACGACACCTGGGACCCGAAGCCCGAGGCGGGGCGTGAGTACATGGGTGAGTTCATGGACGTGATACCCACCAACGTCGAAGGTATCCGGTTGGGCGCCCTGTTTCCCGAACTGGCCAAGCAGGCCGACAAATACTCCCTCATCCGCAGCATGACCCACGGCGTCAATGGCCACGAGACGGCGGCCTACCTGATGCAGACGGGGCACAAAGCCGGTGGGCGGCTGGCCTATCCGAGCGTCGGCGCCATCTTCACGCTCTTCAAGGGCCCCAGTTACAAGGGACTGATTCCGCCCTACGTGGTACTGACGAAACCGGCCGGACGCTTTTCCGAAGAGGGCTTTCTGGGACCGAAGTACAAGCCGTTCGCCACGGGCGGAAACCCGGCGGCAACTCGCTTCGAGGTGGAAGGTGTCGTCGCCCGCGGCATTACCGACGAGCGGCAGAAGGCGCGACGCACATTCCTCGGCAAGCTCGACACCATGGGCAACATGATGCAGGCTAGTCCGCAAATGGCCGTTTCCCGAGAGGCCAAGGAAGCGGCCTATGAATTGATCTTGGGGGCGGGCAAAGAAGTGTTCGATCTCAGCAAGGAGAAGCTGGAACTGAGAGATCGCTACGGTCGCCACACCTTCGGGCAAGAATGCCTGGTGGTCCGGCGGCTGGTCGAGGCGGGCGTTCCTTACATTACGATCAACTATCCCGGCGGTTGGGATACGCATAAGAACCACTTTGCCACCATGCGACGGCAGGCGCCCCAACTCGACCAAGGCTTGGCGATGCTGCTGCAGGATTTGCACGACCATGGCTTGCTGGAAAGCACCGTCGTTTGGTGTTGCGGCGAGTTCGGCCGAGGGCCCAAGGTCGACTGGCAACCGCCTTGGAACGGCGGCCGCAACCATTATGGCAACGTCTTTTCCGTATTGGTTGCCGGCGGCGGGTTCAAGGGCGGCCAAGTTGTCGGCTCGTCGGATGAGACAGGCTCGGAGGTCAAGGAGCGGCCCGTCTATCCGGTCGATCTGCTTGGCAGCATCTACCAATTGGCCGGTATCGACGCCAGCGCCAAGCTGCCTCACCCCTTGGGGCTCGAGGCTCGCGTGTTGTCCGGCGAAGCCGAAGGCATGAAATCGGGCGGGCTATTGACAGAGATTATGTGATTGTCGTAAGGGCCCCTCTCCCTTTGGGAGAGGGGAGAATTCTTTTTAACGGAAACAAATCAGAGCCACGTTCGCGCGTGATATCGACTAAGCAGAAAACGGAGCGGATCATGAGCAGAGTTCCATGGCTTCCGATCTTGGGACTGGCCGGGTTGCTGGTCGCGACATCCTCGGCGCTGGGGCAAAAGACAGCGTACATCGGTTTTGTCTATCCGGCCGGCGGACAACGGGGCACCACGGTCCGGGTCCGCTTGGGTGGGCAGCGAATAGACGGCGTCAGCGGCGCGATTGTCAGCGGCCCGGGCGCGCAAGCCAAGCTGGTCAAATACCACAGAAACCTAAGCAACCAGGATGTGACTCTGCTAAGGGAACAGCTCAGGGAGTTGAAGGGCGGATTGAAGACAAGGAAGGGCGGCAAAGGAAAATTCGCCAAGGCACAAGCCGGTAAAGGAAAGGGCGGCAAAGGAAAATTCGCCAAAGGAAAAGCCGGCAAGAACAAGAAGCCCCCGCGGAAAGGAATTCTGGAAAAGGGAAGCAAGAAAGATGACGGCATGAAAATGGGTGGTATGGGAATGGAAGGCCGAGGAGGGGAAGCGAAACAGAAGCTGGCTAAGCAGAACAAGGCTAAACAAGAGCTTATCGAACGGATTGAAAAGAGAATTCACTCCTGGGTCAACAGACCGGCCTGCCGCTCGCTCTCCAGCATTGCCTTCGTCGACGTAACCATAGCCCCCGACGCCAAGCCCGGCGCGCGGGAGATAAGGCTGACAACGTCACGGGGCGTGACGAATCCCATGGTGTTCCACGTCGGCCAAGTGCCCGAGGTTGCCAGGAAAGCGATGAAAACCTGTGCCTTCCAGGTGCTTGGCAAGGAAGGTCTCTCGCAGCGAAAGCGACCGGAAGAAGAGGAGGAAGTAAGTATCACCGTGCCGTGCACGATGAACGGCCAGATCGCCTCCGGCGAGGTGAACCGGTATCGTTTCCAGGCACGCAAGGGGCAGCGGCTGGTTGTCTCGACTGCCGCGCGAGAGTTGATTCCGTACATCGCCGACGCCGTACCCGGCTGGTTCCAGCCGGTGGTGGCAATTTCCGACGCCGACGGTAAGGAAGTGGCCTTCAACGACGACTACCGCTTCAAGCCCGACCCGGTCATTCTGTTTGAAGTACCCAAGGACGGCGAGTACGTGCTGGCAATCACCGACGCCATCTACCGCGGCCGAGAGGATTTCGTCTACCGCGTTACCATTGGCAAGATGCCGTTCGTCACTAG
>CAZDHN010000534.1:0-4772 GCA_964505115.1 uncultured Planctomycetaceae bacterium | reverse complement strand
CAGAATCCGGACCAAAATGAACACCACATTACTCCTCATTTTCGGGAGCCCAGGGAGAGGGTGAGGGCGCGTCGGAGCAGGCTGCTTGTTTTCAGTTGTGTAGGTTATGCTTCAGTATAACGTCTTGTCCGAAAGCGATATGCTGAAGCATAACCTACGCGTTGGGAATCCGACATACAATGCAGTATCGGGAGGCAAAACTGCGGGAGGCAAGCAAATGACCACGCCAGATACCGATGAGTTCGTGCGACTTGCCGAGCAAGTCTACGAAACGCGGTTGCGGAGCGTTTTGGAGCCGGAGCATGCGGATGAATTCGTGGCGATCGAGCCAAACTCAGGCGATTACTTCTTGGGCAAAACGCTAAGCGAGGCAATTGGCGCCGCCCGACGATCTCACCCCGACCGGCTCACCCACGCGATGCGTGTCGGCCACAAGGCGGTCCTTCATTTCTCCTACCTAACGGCAAAGATCAGCGGCGCGACTTTTCCAGCTCACTGAATCTTCCCCAGCATGCCAATATCGGTTCGTGTCCCCAGAATCCGACGCCTATTGCCGGAATCGCGTAGGCGCAGCCGCTTAACATGGTCATCGGCCGGACAATCCGCAGAATCGAGAAAATCGTTAGGATTGGATGTCACGGCATAAATACCCCACACTACGCCTGCAACCCACCTTTACCCGATGGTCGTTCTCGCTTGCTATCTTGAAAACCACCCATGTTGACTGTACACTGCAATAAAGAAATGGCACCCCTGCCGGAGGCGACCGCTTCCAGCGAGGCGCTGGACCCGATGACCACATCTGATTCACGCCGTAGGGCGGCAGGGCCGCCAACCAAACCGGTGCTACCGCACCCAGGCAAGAACCCGGTCGCCACTAATCGCCGATCTTTGTCAAAAACTTAACGATCTTTGAGGTTAGTAATGTGGAGTAATAGCCTATGAACACCAATGTTGGCTCACGCCGAATGCCATCGCCGCTGGTGGAGCCACTGAACGACAACAGGCGGGTCGTGGGATTGATCGCGGAGGTGACGGACCAGCCGGCCGATTCGGTTCGCGCAAGGCTCTTCGAGGAAGAACGGAGCCTTCGCGCCAACGTCTGCGCGGAGATCGACCGACTGGAGATACAACCGCACGTCTGGACGGACAGGCTGACCAGCTTCTACGAGCAAACCGACTCCTTCATCTACGAGTTGGTTGCCTGGAACCGCAGGGCGTTCAAACTGGAAATGCGCCGCTGGATCGGCGACTATCTCGCCCGTGCCGGCTCGACGCCGCTGGACATCCTCACAATAGGCGACGGCCTGGGGTTCGACAGCGCGTACCTGGCCGACAGCGGTCACAAAGTAACCTACTGCGAGGTGGGACGGTTCTCGGTCGCGTTCGCTCGCAGGGTGTTCGATTCATCAAGCCGCCGGGTGACTGTCTTGTCGGGACACGAACAGATCGAGCCCGACGGCTACGACGCGCTCATCTGCCTCGACGTGCTGGAGCATCTTCCCGACCCGGTGGCGTTCGTGGGGCAACTGGCCGGTTATCTTCGCCCCGGCGGCAGGCTGATCGTTCATGCGCCCTTCTTCGAGATCTCGCGGTCAACGCCAACGCACTTGCGATCGAACTGCCGATACAGCGGCGACGTGAATCAGCTCTACCGGTCGAACGGGCTGGAGCCGGTCGACGGTCGTCTATTCTGGAACCCACTTGTGCTAGAAAAGACCTCGGCTGACGGCCAACGGTCCTGCTTGGCATTGTCGAAGCGACTCACCTTGCTGATCGGCAGTCTGGTTTTCCGCGGCGCCCGACTATGGCGTTGGCCGTATTGCCGGGTGGGCCGACTGCTCACAAGAGGCGATCCGCGTTGGTTGGAAGGACTGGAGTCGTAACAGGCCAGGGTTGCACTGTCAATAACCGGACGCCGAGGATAACGGCGACGCCCACCGCGGACGCCGGAGTCAGGTTGCACGTGAATTGTGCCAGAAGGACTTGAGCCTGAGAAAGGCTCGGCGGGCCGTGCTTGGCTCCGGTGGCAGCGTAGTGTAGCCTATAGGCTGGAATTGCGAAAGTTCCTCTGTTCCTCATGCTTGCCAATCGACGGAGAACCGCATGAAATCACATACCGAACATCTCAGCTTCACCGTGCCCGAGCGGATGGGGTTCGTCAACATTACGCAGAGCGTCAGGGAGGCGGTTCGGGAGAGTGGCGTGCGGGAGGGGCTGGTGTTGGTGAACGCCATGCACATTACCGCGTCGGTCTTCATCAACGACGACGAGCCCGGCTTGCACGAAGATTACAAGCGCTGGCTGGAGAAGTTGGCTCCGTTCGATCCGTCGCCCGACACCTACCGGCACAATCGCACGGGCGAGGATAACGGCGACGCTCACCACAAGCGGCAGATCATGGGACGCGAAGTGGTGGTGGCCATAACCGACGGTCAGCTCGACTTCGGCCCCTGGGAGCAGATTTTCTACGGCGAGTTCGACGGCCGGCGACCGAAGCGAGTGATGGTCAAGATCATCGGCGAGTAGCCTGCTCGGAGGACTCGCATTCGGTGCCACTGGCGTCTCGCCAGTTGTGTAGGTTATGCTTTAGCATAACACTTGGCTCAAGTGTTATGCTAAAGCATAACCTACCCACTCGGGAGAACAACCATGCAACGATTTCAACTGCTCGCGTCAGTCGCACTGATCGCCGCGCTCTTGTTGTCTAATCCGCTAGCGGCTAATCAGACCACCGACACGGCCGCCGGGATACTTAAGGCAACGGACTTCAAGGGCGGGTTGATTGTTCATTTGGGCTGCGGCAACGGTCAAATGACGGCCGCGCTTCATACCGGCGAAAACTGCCTGGTTCACGGCCTGGATGCCAACGCCCAAAACGTGGCCGCCGCCCGAAAGTACGTCCGCAAGCAGGGGCTTTACGGAAAGGTGTCTATCGAACAGTTGGCGGGCGAGCGGCTTCCGTATGCCGAGAATCTGGTCAATCTGGTTGTGTCGGAAGAGTTGGGCCAGGTGGCAATGGACGAGGTACTCCGCGTGCTGGCACCCGGCGGCGTGGCCTACATTGCGGCCGAGGGCACGTGGCGCAAAACGATCAAGCCGCGTCCGGCAGAAATGGACGAGTGGACGCACTTCCTGCACGGCGCCGACGGCAACGCCGTGGCACACGACACACTGGTCGGCTCGCCGCGTCGCATGCAATGGGTGGGCGAACTCCGCTGGGCCCGAGCACACGAGCAACTGGCCAGCATCAGCGCGGTTGTCTCGACCGGCGGCCGGGTCTTCTACATTGTAGACGAGGGCTCGACCGCCTCGATCGACCTGCCCGCCTCCTGGTGGTTGGTCGCCCGAGACGCCTTCAACGGCCTGCTGCTCTGGAAGCGCCCGATTGGGCCTTGGGAAACGCACCTCCGCGGTTTTCGCTACGGTCCGCCGCAACTCCCCCGCCGATTGGTCGCCGTGGGCCAGACGGTCTACGTCAGCTTGGGTTACGGTAAGTCGCTTGTCGCCTTGGACGCGGCCTCGGGCGAGTTGCTGAAGACCTATCCGGGCACAAAAGGCGCGGAAGAAATCATCTGCTCTGACGGGGTTCTGCTGCTGGCGATTGGAAACGCCAAGGCCAAGCAGATCTCCGAATTCACCGAGCGTCGCGGCGAAACCGTGCCACCGGTCGCCAAGACCGTTATGGCTCTTGATGCCCAAAGTGGCGACCTGCTCTGGAAGAAGTCGCTGCTGCCGCCCGAACAACTGGCGCCCCTTTCACTTACCGCCGCCGCCGGGCGGGCGTTCTTCCAAAGCGGCCCACGGCTCGTCTGCGTCGACTTGAAGACGGGCAAGCGGAAATGGCGCTCGGCGGAAATCGGCGAAGCCTACGAACGCGAAGACTGGTTCGGGCCAACGCTGGTCGCCTACGGCAACGTGGTTCTGTTCGCCGACGGCAAGACACTGGTCGGGCTTTCCAGCGAGACGGGCGAGACGTTGTGGACCGATAAGTCGGACCCGGGGTTCCATTCGCCGTCCGACCTGCTGGTTGCCGACGGCCTGCTCTGGACCGGCCAGATCAAGTTCGCCCGCCAGCCGGGCTTTGTCGCCGCGCGCGACCCGCTCACCGGCCAGATCAAAACCACGCGACCGGCCGACCAGGAGTTCTTCACCGCCGGCATGAGCCATCACCGCTGCTATCGCAACAAGGCGACCGACCGCTACCTGTTGTTGGGTCGGGCGGGGGTGGAACTGGTCGACGTGAACTCGGGCCGGGCGGAGCCAAACCATTGGATTCGGGGCGCTTGCGCGTACGGCATCATGCCGGCCAACGGGCTGATATACGCGCCGTCGCATTCCTGCGCCTGCTACATCCAGGCAAAGCTTAGCGGCTTCAACGCACTGGCGGCGCCGGCCAAAGCGGAAAGCGGAAAGCGGAAAGCGGAGACGCCTCGGCTCGTACGTGGCCCTGGTCAGGTTCCGACTTCCGATCGCCGACCCGCGACCTCGAAAGATTGGCCTGCTTATCGGCATGATCGCAAGCGGAGCGGCGTGACCGAAGCCAGCGTTGCGGCCACGGTCACAACGGCTTGGAAGACAACGCTCGGCGGCAAGCTCACTAGCCCGGTGGTTGCCGACGGCAAGCTGTTGGTGGCCTCGGTCGACACGCATACCGTTCATTCCCTGGATGCTTCCAGCGGCAAGCCGCTTTGGATCTACACGGCGGCCGGGCGGATAGACAGCCCGCCGACAATCTATCGGGGCCTGGCACTGTTCGGCTCGGCCGACGG
>CAZDHN010000533.1:0-4776 GCA_964505115.1 uncultured Planctomycetaceae bacterium | reverse complement strand
CAACTCGGGCCGGTCGGCGACGATCTGCTTCAGGGCCTCGACCCATTGGCGATAGCTGGCCCCGCGAAGGCAGACCGGCCAATCGCCGGCGAACATTACCCGGTCGGGACCGAAGACTTCAAGGCAGTGGTTGACGATCGGCGCCAGCGTGTCGGGTGTCCAAACTTCGGGCACACGGGAGACGATTCCCGATATCTTGCAGACCACCCGCTCGCACTTGGCCAAGGTGGCCATATCGCGTCGCCAGGGCTCCAGTGCGCGGCTGCTCGACTTGGGATCGGCGTTGCCGCAATGGTCGACGATGAATCGGGTGTCGCCACAGAGGTCGACCACCCGGGCGGCCTGGGCCAACAGCTTGGGTGGCACGCAGATATCGAAGCTCATCCCCAACTCGCCCAGCAGACGAACGTCGCGGAGGAATGCCTTATCTATCTCCTGCCCGCCGCTGGCATTGGATGTCTTGGAACGAGCGCGGATGCCCTTGATGAACGGCGTCTTGGCGAATTCCGAGATGTACGCCCGGAAGCCGTCGCTGCCCGGCTGACCGGCGATCACTCCGGCCACGGTTGGGTTATCCTTGCGGCGGCAGAGATCGACGACCCAACGCGCCTCGTCAAGCTGCCGGCTGGGATCGACGGCCACCTCCATGTAGACTGCCTTGACGACGTTCAAGCCGCGCGTGGCTTCAAGGTAGTCCTTCGACAGGAAGCTTCGGTTAAGCTTGACCGACGATTTCACCCAACTCAGCGGGAACTTCGTCAGGTCCCAAAGATGCTGGTGCGTGTCGACGATGGGGAGCAATTTGTCTTCCTTCGCCAGGCCGGGCGACACGCCCGAGGCGGCCATTGCCAGGGCGGCCTGGGCCGATCGGCCAAGAAACCGGCGACGTGAAATTGCCATGTTGAGGTCTCGCTGTAGGGGATGCTGGTTGGTGGGGCGTGAGGGTATTCTTATAATGATACTCGATTTTCGGTACGGAATCCATTGGGTGGGCGTCCCTCGACCGCCCGCCATCATAGCCCCAATAGCCGCCGACGGAAGCCGGCGGTTGCGTTGCGGCGCCGCTACATGTTCCCGGGGAAACTACTCCGCCGGCCACCAGCCGTCTATTAGGGCTTGCATCGCCGTGACGCGGGCGGGGTTATCGGCGGCCAGGTTCTTGGTTTCCCGAGGGTCGGACTCCAGATCGTACAGTTCGACCTGGCCGTCGGGCACGTTGGCGGCTTTCGGCAGGATCAGCTTCCAGTTGCCTTCTATACACCATCGATACATCAGGCTCGTGGCCGGGTCGGTTATGTCGACCGCGTTGTGCAGGAACACCTCGCCGAAGATGGCTTTGCGCCGCGCCAGCCGCTTGCCCTCCAAGAGGTCGATGCCCTGCATTTCCGCGGTGGGTTTCAGGCCGCAAGCCGACAGAATGGTGGGCGCCAGATCAGTGCTGATGACGGGCGTGCGTTCGTCGCGGCATGGCTTGATGCGGTCGGGCCAGCGGAGCACGATGGGCGTACGCAGACCGCCGTCGTACTGCGACCGCTTCGACTTGGGGGCGTAACCCGCCGCGTCGGGTTTCTGTATCCAGCCGTTATCGCCTAGGAAGACGACCAGCGTGTTGTCGGCCAGCTTTTTGCGATCCAGATAATCGAGCAACTGGCCGCAGGTTTCGTCGAACCACTCGCACATTGCCCAATATCGGGCGACATGGATCGAATCGGTCTTGCCAACATACTTGTCGAGCAGCCGCTGCGGTGGATTGTGCGGCGAATGCGGCAGGAAGGGAGCGTACCAGATGAAGAACGGCCGGTTGTCGGCCCCGTCCAAGCAGGCCCTGTCCAGGAAATCGGTGATCGGCCCGAGCCCTTCGCGGCCGATCTTTAGCCCTTGGTCGCCGTGTCGTCCGCCCCGTTTGAGATCGCCGTGCGTCATGCCCTCGGTGAATCCGCCGCGGCTGAAATTTCCTTCCCACCACTTGCCGGTCTGCAAGCTTTTGTATCCCCGTTCGGCCAGCAGCCGGGGTAGCGTGGGCACGCGGTCGATGTTGTCGATCATCCGCTGGCGCTCAGCCAGGAACTCCGGTTTCGGCAGCTTCCTGGATGGATCGTTGCTGGTGATTCGGTGCTGGTGCGGATAGAGGCCCGTAACGAGCGTTGCCAGACTGGGCCGGCAGAGGCTCGCGGGAACGTATCCGCGAGTGAAGGTAAGCCCCTCGGCAGCCAGCCGGTCGAGATTGGGCGTTTGGATCGTCTTGTGGCCCATGAAGCCGAAGTCGCCCCAGGCCTGGTCGTCGCCCAGGATAATCAAAACGTTCGGCTGCTCGGCGGCGGGAAGTTGGCCCAAGCCGCAGGTCAACAGTAGGGCGAATGTTAGTAGTCTGGTGGTCATGATATCTCCTTGAGGCACATCGTGGGCGGGGAAATGGGACTATCCGCTTCGACACCATTCTACCAATCCGGCGGAGGGAATGCCATCAAGCGGCGCGGCTCGGGTGCCACTGCTGGCTCGTCCAGCGGTGCTTCCGTCGGATTGGGGGCTTCACACTGCTGGGCAAGCCAGCAGTGGCACCCGTTTTCAACGGGCTACCATCCTTGCCTATTCGCCCACAATTTCGTACGTTCCGGGCCCGCTGCCGGAAAAGGTGGCTTGGCTGGGGGTGATGCTGGCCGTGTCGACGCGGAGCCCCTCGTGGCAGAGCACGACCGGCCGTGCCTTGAAGGGGAGCGAGAAGACCACGGTTTGGCCCGGGCTGGCGTGTCCGACCAGGCGACGTTCGGCGGCCCGATTGCTTCGCGAGTCGTAACTGAACAGCCCCAGTACGGCTACCGGCCGATCGGCCACTTCCAGCCGGACCGCGTGCAGTCCGTAAGGCAAACCCAAGATGCCTTTGCGGTTCTCCATGTAGTGTTTCTTGCCCTTGCGGTCGACGAATGGCAGGTTGGTCGGCTGGGCCAGCTTGGTCATGCCGTCGACCGACACCTTCAGCGTGCCGCCTTGCGGCAAGTCGATGTAGGCAATCGAAAGGTCGCTGCAGACGGCGTCGATCTCGATCGACTTGCCCGGCGGCAGTAGCACCTGTTGCTTCCCGTAAGGCGAACCCCAAGCGGACTTGAACGGCACGGGCTTCAAACCGTCCAAATTCCAGCCGGGGTTGTCGATGCCCAGCAAGCGGCGGTCGGGACAGGTCTTGGCGTCGACGGCGGTGAGCTTGGCGCTCTGGCCGGCGACCTCGAGTATGTGCCGATCACCCAGCCGGGCGCGGCCGAACCGGAACATCGAGTTACGGCCGTTCCGCCCGGGCATACTCCGCCGCGTGCCGAGTGCCACGCCGTCGACGAAGATCGAGTTAGCCTCCTTCCCTTCGTCGATAACGCCCCAGCAGTTGACGGCCGTGTCGTCGAAGACAAACATCGCGCCGTTGATCCGCTCGCTCTTCTCGTCGTGGGTGGTCATCCGGCCTTCCCAGCCATAGCTGTTCGGGTGCACGCGCTCGGGAAGCTGGAGCTGCGCCTGGCCCGGCCCGATCGGGTCCCAATGCTCGAAGGCCCGTTCCAACTGCTTGAACCAGAGGTAGTGTCCGGCCGCCTGCGGATGGCCTCCGTCGGGCGACATGGCGTAGAGGTTGGCGCAGTCCATCAGTTCATCTTGCAGCAGGCCGAAGTCGATTAGCGGGATTTGATACCGCAACGACAAGGCCTTCATGTCGCCCGGATTGGGTGTGTAGCCGCCATGGTTCTGCCACATACAGACGACGACTTCCGTGCCCGGGTAGTGACGTTGCATCCAGCGGATCATGCCTTCGAAGACGGCCACTTCGTCGGGCGTATCGGTCTTCTCGTTGGCGCCGCTACCGAAGATGATCAGGTCGGGCCGCGGGCCTTCCGGTCTGGTGAACAGTTTTGGGTAGAGTTCCTGCCAGGTTTTACCCGACGCATGCCCGTTGGTGCCCGGTTCCGGCGGAAGTGCCAGCGAGCAGTAGTCGGCCAGCCCCGAATGGGCCTCGCCCACGCAGGAGCCGTCGCAGGCCATTACGTTCAGGCAGATCTGGTCGGCCGATATATTGAACTTGCGCATCAACTCCAGTTTGAGCCTGCCCGAGTAGCCGAAGTAGTGTTGCCACCAGCCGAAGTACGGGTCGAGTTCCGGCCGCCCGACCTTCTCGCCCTCGAAGGCGTCGGTCGATAGCGGCTGCTTGAAGGTTTTCGAGCCGGGGTCCTCGTCGTACAGGCACATCCGCGGGTTGGCGCTACCCCGGTCGATGCTCGAACCCATCACGATAATGTGAACCGGCTCGCCCTTCCATAGCTTCTGAACGGTTCGCGGAATATGGCGATAGAAGGGCGTCATCTCTCTTGCTTGCGGCGCTCCCGCGACAGCCTTGGGACCGCGTACCAGGCAGGGCGCCGAGACCCAGACATCCGCGTCGCTTGCCGTGTTCTCGAACTCGACGCGAATCCCCACCGTGTTTACGATCTCGGCCGCCGATTCCCGTTGCTTGCGCGAGCGGCCGACGATTGTGGCCGCCTCGATCTTCAGTTCGATCCGACCGACATTCGGCGATCGGGCTTCGTATGTCTTGGCGGCGACCAGTTCACCCCGGCCGTGCTTCGGAAAGACTCGCTTGTCGCTACTGCCGAACTGGCTGGGGCTCCAGGTGCCGTCTTCGCTTTCGATCTTCAAGACCGACACTCGGGCGACTAGCGCGGCGGGCTTCGACTGGGTGCCGTGTACGAACAGGCTGAGCGAATCGCCATGTACCAACCGAGCCTCGGGCAACGTGAAGAA
>CAZDHN010000532.1:0-4795 GCA_964505115.1 uncultured Planctomycetaceae bacterium | reverse complement strand
CCGGCAAAGGCGCCTCGCCACGGAGTGGTGCGGGGTGATGGACCCAACCGACATCGCCTGGGGGCCGGACGGCAAGCTCTGGGTCGCCGAGATGGCCGACTATCCGCTGGGCGTGGCACCGATCGGCCACGTCGGGCCACCGAAGCCGCTGGGTACGCCGGGCGGGCGTATTCGCTTCCTGGAAGATACCGACGGCGACGGCCGATACGACAAGTCGACCGTGTTCCTGGAACCGGTCGGGTTTCCCAGCGGGGTGATGCCCTGGCGCAAGGGCGTCATTATCACTGCCGCGCCCGAAACGTTCTACGCCGAAGACAGCGACGGCGACGGCAAGGCCGACATCCATCGCACCTTGCTTTCCGGCTTCCGCGAAGGGAACCAGCAGCACCGGGTCAACCATCCGCGCTGGGGCCTGGATAACTGGGTCCACCTGGCCAACGGCGACAGCGGCGGCGCGATCCGTTCGGCCAAGACGGGCCAGGTCGTCAACATCAGCGGTCGCGATTTGCGGATTCGACCCGACGAGGGACTGATGGACCCGCAGGCGGGCCAGACGCAATTCGGCCGCAACCGCGACGACTGGGGCAACTGGTTCGGCTGCAACAACTCGAACCCCGGCTGGCACTACGCGGTGGCCGACCACTACATGCGGCGCAATCCGCACGTGGCCGCCCCGCCGAGCCGGATCGACGTGGCCTCCGACCGCGAGAGTTACCCGGCCGGTCGCGTTGTCACGCATTGCTTTATTCCGCAGGCGACCCCACCCGAGGGAACGCCCGGCCGCTGGACCTCGATAGCCGGCGTGACAATCTACCGCGACGACCTGTTCGGGCCGGAGTACACGGGCAACCTCTTCGTGGGCGATTCTGTTTACAACGTAATCCACCGGCGAATTCTCTCGCCCAACGGCGTTAGCTTCAAGGGCAAGCGTGGGTTGGACGAGCAGAAGAGAGAATTCCTCGGGTCGGCCGATCCGTGGTTCCGGTCGGGCAGTCTGGAGACCGGCCCGGACGGTGCTTTGTGGGTTGCCGACCTGTACCGGTTCGTTATCGAGCATCCCGAATGGATAGTACCCGAGCTGACCAACAAGCTCGAACTACGTCGCCACTGCGATAAGGGTCGCATCTATCGGATCTACCCTGTCGATAAAAAGCCGCGAGCCATCCCCCGGCTCGACAAGCTGGATACGGCCGGCCTGGTCGCCGCCTTGGATCATCCCAACGGCTGGCAGCGCGACATGGCCCAACAGTTGCTCGTCTGGCGGGCCAACAAGTCGGCCGTTCCGCTGTTGGAAGCGATGGCGGCCAAGAGCAAACGGGCGACGGCGCGACTGCACTCGATCTGTACACTGGAGGGCCTGAAGGCACTCCGGGCGGAGGTCCTGATCGGCCGCCTGGCCGACGAGCATCCCGGCGTGCGGCGTCACGCGATTCGCCTGAGCGAGCCGTTGCTGGCCTCCAACCCGGCGTTGGGCGCAGCGCTGTTGAAACTGGCCGACGACCCCAACGCGCCGGTCCAACTGCAATTAGCCTACAGCCTGGGTGAATGGCGAGATCCGCGAGCCGGCCGGCTGCTGGGTAAACTGGCGATTCGGCACGCGGCCGATCCTTACATTAGCGCGGCGGTGATGAGTTCCGCCGTGCCGCACGTCGAGCAGATGATTGCCGAGATTCAGTCGAGTTCGGTCCCCGACGCGTCCAAGCTGGTCGTCAAGCTGAAGAAGCTGGCCGCCGATATCACAGCCCAGCCCGAGTTGACCGCCGCCAACGACAAGAGCGGCGGCGGCTCGCTGATCCGGCCTATCGAACCCAGTCGGGATGAGGTCGAACGCTTGCTCGGCGGCATAGCTTCCGCCGAACAGATTCAACAGGCGATGGACAAGTATAGTCCCGTGCTCACCATGCACGGCGATCCGGAGCGGGGCAAGAAGACGTTCGACGAGGCCACCTGTGTCACTTGCCACAAGTTCCAGGATATCGGCGAGCGGATCGGGCCAGATCTGGAGACGCTAATCGACCGCTCACCCAAGACGTTGATAGTTGCCGTGATCGATCCCAACCGGGCCTGCATCGACCGTTACGTGGAGTACGTGGCCGTAACCAACGACGGGCTCACCTTTCCCGGCATGTTGCTGGAAGAGACCAGTAACAGCATCACCCTGGTCGACACCGATGGCAAGCAGAAGGTTATCCTGCGGAAGGATATCGACGAACTGGTCTTCACCGGCCGTTCTCATATGTCCGAGGGCTTGGAAGCCAAAATGAACCTGCAACAGATGGCCGACCTGTTCGCCTTCGTCGGCGGCGCGGAACCGCCGCCCAGGCAGTTGGCCGGAAACAAGCCGCAAATAATCGTGCGTGGCGACGATACGGCCTTCACGATGCGGGCGTCCAGCGCCGAGATTTACGGCGACGACATCAAGTTCGATGCCAAGGCCGGCAGCGTCGCCTCCTGGACCGGACAAACGGCCCGCGTCGCCTGGAAGCTGCGCAACTTCGTGACGAATCGGACTTACGATGTCTGGATCGACTACGCCTGCGACAACGCCGCGGCCGGCAAACCGTTCATCGTGCAACTCAGCAATCGGCAGACCGTCAAGGCCAAGACCCAGGGAACCGGCGGCGAGTACCGCCAGGTGAAGCTCGGGCAGGTGACGATGCGAGCGGGCGAGTACAAGTTGTCCGTGCTGTCGGAGTCGTCGCTTACCGGAGAGCTGATGAACCTGCGTGGCGTTCGGCTGGTGCCGGCCGGCCCGGTGGTCAGGGCCCAGGCGTTTGCGAACAAGCCTCAGACGGTCAAGCAGGCCAAGGACGGCGCGGTGCAACTTGGCGCCATCCATGCCAAAGTGAACGGGCCGGGCGTTGTCTTCGAGGGCAAGTACGGAAACTTGGGCTGCTGGTACAAGCCCCAAGGCCATCCCCTCTGGACGTTCGAAGTCCGGCAAGGCGGCCAGTTCGAGTTGTGGCTCGACTGGGCCTGCATGGACAGTACCGCGGGCAACGCCTTCCAGGTGCAATTGGATAAGGCGGTCGTCCTGGAAGCCAAAGTGCCCGGCACGGGCAGTTGGGATAAGTATCGCCAGCAGAAGTTCGGCAGCGTCCAGCTTGAGCCGGGCAACCACTCGCTAGTGTTCCGCGCCGGCGGCCCGATCAAAAGCGCCCTGATCGATCTGCGCGGCGTCAAGCTCCTGCCCGCCAAGCCGGGTTCCAAGAAGTAGTCAGTCTGGAATCGCGAAGGAAGATTATCACGCAAAGACGCAAAGAGGCAAAGGCGCAAAGGGAAGAGGAGGAAGTTGATGGCACTGCCGACGAATCCCGTTCCCAAACCTCGTCTTAAATCTTTGCGTCTTGGCGTCTTTGCGTGAGACTGCCTGCCCTCCGGGGAAACGTGAATCGAACGCTCGTCTTCCGCGTGTCTCGGTATTTTCAGTAGTGATTTCCGGCCGTCGGGCGGAGTTGGCGTTGTAGTGTTAGCGATTATGACGCCCAGTCGGGTTGTTCCGACGCTGTGCGTAAGATTGGCTTGCTTCCGGCGGAATCTGACCGAGAGTTGATACGGGTTCTAGCTTGGAACGGCGTGTCGATCTCGCGTGAACGGCCAGTTGGGGACTGGTCCATTTTTCGGCCAGAAGACATCTTTTTAGGTGATTCGTTGGCCGAAAACATGGACCTGTCCCCTTTCGTGGCCCTCGCGCGAAAGCGGGTGTTTTCCGCAAGGCAAGCACGCGCAAGCCGCGGTTTCAATCTAGACTTCAGTTTACGAGGTCCCACCATGCGAGAATCGAGCACGGGCGCTGCAATTGAACGACGACCACTGCCATACCGATCCCTCTTCGACGACGTCCGGCCCACGCGCCGATACGCTGGCCGATAGCGTATTCATCCTACTTGCTTTGGCTGTCGTGCAACGGCTGGTGGGCTTCCTTCGCGCGGTTTTCTTCTGCCGCTGGCTGGAACCGGAACAACTGGGCCAATGGGACATGGCCTTCAGCTTCCTGATACTGGCCGCGCCCTTGTCGATCCTGGCAATTCCAAGCTGCTTTGGCCGCTACGTGGAATACTACCGGCAACGGGGACAGCTTTCCATGCTGTTTGGGCGGACAGCCGCGGTCTGCTTCGGCCTGGCGACGGCCGCCTTCTGCGTGATCTTTCTGGCCAGAGAGCAGTTCTCCCGGCTCGTGTTCGGCACGCCCGACCAAGCCGAGTTGATCGTAATGATCGCCGTCAGCCTCTTGGCCGTGATTGCCTTTAACTTCATCACCGAGTCGCTCACGGCGCTGCGAAATATCCGACTGCTCTCGCTAATGCAACTGTTCAACAGCCTGGCGTTTGCCGCGATCGGCATGGTGCTGCTGTTCACCTGGCAACAAGCGGCGGCAAGCGTGGTGGTCGCTTACGGCATCGCCTGCTTCCTGTCGGTCGGCTGGGTGACGTGGCGAATGCGGCGTAACTTGCGGAAACCCGAAACCACAACTGAACCGGTAGCTCGATCCGCGTTTTGGGCGAAAGTGGCGCCCTTTGTCGCTTGGGTCTCCGTCGCCAGCCTGCTGGCCAACGTATTCGAGATCGCCGACCGGTACATGATCATCCACTTCTCGTCCAGAACGGCCGCCCAGGCGCTCGAGATGGTCGGCTACTATCACAGTTCCCGAATCGTGCCGATGCTGTTGGTGTCGATCGCCCTGATGCTGGGCGGCGTGCTGATGCCGCACTTGAGCCACGACTGGGAGGCCGGCTTGCGGAGTCGGGTCGGCGCGCGTCTGAACTTGTTCATGAAACTACTCTGCTTCGGCCTC
>CAZDHN010000531.1:0-4796 GCA_964505115.1 uncultured Planctomycetaceae bacterium | reverse complement strand
GCATGAAGCCGGGCCGGCTGATGTTGGAGTACGAGGGCATGAACCCCTCGGGCAGTTTCAAGGATAACGGCATGTCGGCCGCCTTCACGCACGCCCGAATGACCGGCGCCGATCGGGCGGCCTGTGCGTCGACCGGCAACACCAGCGCGTCGATGGCGCTGTATTGTTCGGTCGGCCGGCTGATGAAGGGCATAATTTTCGTGGGTTCCGGCAAGATTGCCTACGGGAAACTCTCCCAGGCGCTGGACTACGGCGCCCTGACGGTACAAATCGCCGGCGACTTCGACGACGCCATGGCCCGAGTCCAGGAGGTCTCCAAGGAACTGGGGATCTATCTGGTAAACAGCGTCAATCCCTTCCGGCTGGAAGGGCAGAAGACGATCATGTATCGCGTGCTGGAAAAGCTCCGCTGGCAGACGCCCGACTGGATCGTCGTACCCGGCGGCAACCTGGGCAACTCAAGCGCTTTCGGCAAGGCGTTTTTCGAGCTTCATCAATTGGGCCTGATCGACCGCATCCCGCGGCTGGCGGTGATCAACGCGAGCGGCGCCGCCACTCTCTACGATCTGGTCGAGCGGCGCGGCCTGCGTTGGAACGCCGGCTCGCCGGACCGGGCGATAGTCGACCAATACTACCAGGAGATGGACGCCGAAAAGCGCCGGGCCTCGACGCTCGCCAGCGCAATCGAGATCAACCGGCCGGTGAACCTTTACAAGTGCATCCGCGCCTTGGAGGTTTGCAGCGGAGTTGTCCGGCAGGTCAGCGATCAGGAGATCATGGACGCCAAGGCACAAGTGGGAGCCGGCGGGTTGGGTTGCGAGCCGGCCAGCGCGGCCAGCGTGGCGGGCACCAAGCAGTTGGTATCCGAAGGCATCATCGGCCCGGACGAGCGCGTGGTCTGCATCCTCACCGGCCATCAACTAAAGGACCCCAACGCCACGGTCGCCTACCACACGTCTGACAAGGAACTGTTTGAACGAAAGCTCGGTTCGCGCGGCGTCAACTCGGCCGCCTACGCCAATCGGGCCGTGTCGGTAGCCAACGATCTGGACGAAATCATTAAAGCGATTCGGCTTAGTAGTTGATAGTTGGTAGTTATCAGTTATCAGTTATCAGTTATCAGTTATCAGTGGTCAGTTATCAGTTATCAGTGGTCAGTGGTCAGTGATTGGACGATGCGCAGCCGCAAGCGGACCGATCGTGCGTCACTATCAACTACTCACTATCAACTACTCACTATCAACTATCAACTACCATGACACAACTTCGCATTGCCATTAACGGAGCCGGCGGACGGATGGGGCAACGGCTGGTGGCCCTGGCTCACGCCGACGAACAACTCGTGCCGGCCGCCGCGCTGGAAGCGGCCAACCATCCGCGGCTGGGTGAAGACGCCGGGCTGATCGCCGGGGTGGGTGAACTGGGCCTGCCGCTGTCGGCCGAACTCGACGCCCGGGTCGACGTGGTGATCGACTTCTCGCTGCCCGCCGGAACCGATACGGCCCTGAAACTCTGCCTGGAGAAGAACCTGCCGCTGGTGGTGGCCACCACCGGTTTGAACCAGCAGCAGCGCGACGCGCTCCGCGCGGCGGCCCGGCGGATACCCGTGCTCTGGGCCCCGAGCATGAGCATGGCCGTCAATCTGACGATGAAACTCGCCCAGGTCGCCGGCGAGGCACTGGCCGACAAGGATGCCGACGTCGAGATTCTCGAGCGGCACCACCGCTTCAAGGAGGATTCACCCAGCGGCACCGCCTTGAAGTTCGGCCAAATCATCTCGCGGGCGATGGGGCAAACCTCGCACCAACACGGCCGTCAAGGCAAGCCGGGCAGGCGGCCGCACGAGGAGATCGGCTACCACGCCATCCGCGCGGGCGACAACCCGGGCGAGCATACCATCGTCTTCGGCATGCTGGGCGAAACGGTCGAGTTGACCGTCCGGGCCTCCAACCGCGATTGCTACGCCCTGGGTGCCCTGGCCGCCGCCAAGTTCCTCGCCGGTAAACCGCCCGGCATGTACGGCATGAACGAGCTGCTTGGACTCTAATAGTCTGACACGACTGAAGTGTTGGGTGCCACTGCTGGCTTGTCCAGCAGTGCGAGGCACAACCGCCGCGAACACACTGCTGGGCAAGCCAGCAGTGGCACCCGAATCGGCGACCAACGGTCGCGGCTTTATATGGCCAACGACACCAACCGGGGTGGCCGGGGACTGGGAATAAGCTACACTTGTCGGTCATCGCGGCTGGCCTTTGCGCTGCGGGCCTTTACGCCACGGGCCTTGGCGCCGGGCAGGCAAGGCCGGCGCAACCGAAACAATCGATCCGACCGGAAGGAGAGTTTGAACATGTTTGAGGTACTCGATAAGAGCGCGGGCAAAGTCATCGGGGTCAAGGTTAGCGGAAAACTTCTGCACGCGGACTACCAGGAGTTCGTGCCCAAGCTCGAAAAGCTGATCGCCGAGCACGGCAGTATCCGCTGCTATATGGAGATGGACGACTTCGCCGGCGTCGAACTCCGGGCGATCTGGGACGAAATGAAATTCGATGTGAAGCATCTCAAGGACATCGAGCGCTGTGCAATCGTCGGCGACAAGTCCTGGCACCACTGGATGTCGAACATGGGCAAGCTCGTCTTCCGCGATGCTAGCCTGCAGTACTTCGACGTGTCCGAAGCGGACAAGGCCTGGGCCTGGATCAACGAAGATCAGCCCAAGAGTTGCTGCTGTTGCGGTGGTTCCTAGAAGGCCAGGTGTTCCAAAACCGCCAATCGACCAACGAACCGCCGGCCCGCGTCGGCGGTTCGCTTTTCTTGGGTAAGCATTCGTCGAACCCGTGCGTAGTGACCCAACAATAGCCGCCCGCGGAAGCTGGCGGTTGGCCAGCACAACAGTTCCCCTTGGACGGTGTGTCCGAGCCGCCGAGCAACCGCCAGCTTCCGCTGGCGGCTATTGCCACCGTGGTGCCGGCGCACCCCCGCCATTGCCCCCTCTCCGCCAAATGCTTGCGGAATCTGTTACGGGCAGATAAACTATAGGGTATATAACAATTCTACGGCCGCTGCGTTCGGCGGTGCGGTTCGTGTTTTTACGCGCGACGAGCCCTTTGGAATTGGACTTGCCGACGCGAACCTCTGGGGAGGACGAAATGAAAAGCCAAAACAATCATCGACGCTTCGAGTTCTCGCGCATCGTCGCTCTCGCGGCCGTGGCCCTGCTGATCTCCAGTCTACTTGCTCCCACACTGGCCGGCGTGATGGTGCAGCGGGCGGGTGAAAGCTACATCGCATGGGAGGCGGAGGACTACGACACCTACACGCAAGTCACCTCACCGGGAAGCTGGAATATTGTTAGTGGCGCCGATGCCAGCGGCGGTCAGGCCCTGCAAGCCGGGGGCACGGTCTACGAACCTCCGGGCGGTGGCATTGCGGACTACGCGCTCCAATTTTCCGAGCAGGGCACCTATCGCCTCTACTTCAGGATAAAGGAGTCCAATGACAGCATGTTCCGCTCGCCCGACTTCGACCTCCCGCCGAATGACCCTCCCAATCGACATCTGCCACTGTATAGCACATACACCTGGTACAACGACAGCGGCGTGCCGGCCGGCCGCTATCTGGTCGAACCGGGCGACATCGGCTCGTCGCTCGGATTCAGCGTCGGTTCGCGCGAGTCCGGATTCCACGTCGACCGATTCGTGATGAGCACGAACACCAACCTCAGCGGTGAGGCTCTCGATCAACTGTTCAACTGGGATGTTGTCATCACCCACGCCACCAGCGACGGTGCCTGATCGACCGGTACTAACTGGGACGCCGGCGCCCCGACCGTCGACAAGCCCACATACATCGGCGACGGCCACACGATGACACTCGGCAGCGCAGGGCAGACGGCCCGCTCACTCTCGATTGGCTACGACGACAACCTCCTGCCCGGCGACGGCACACTCAACCAGACCAGCGGCGATTTGACGGTAGCCGGCGACCCGCGGATCGGCTACGACATCAGCGGCCCAGGTGGCGGCGGATCCGTCGGGAAGCTCAGCTTCAACGACGGCACCGTTACCGCCAACAGCCTCACGCTGGGCGACGCCGATAGTGACGGGCTCGGCAACGGAACACTCGACATGAGCGGCGGCTCGCTCACCGTCAACGGAGACGCCAGCCTGGGCACCGGCACCGCCGTCAGCATCGGTACCGTCAACATGACCGGCGGAGTCTTCAAGGCCGACTCGATCACCAAGGGCGTCGGCACGGCCAACTTCAACTTCACCGGCGGTACGCTTAGCGTCGATACGTTCGGCTTCGACCTCACCCAAGACAACACCGACAATCCCAGCTTCCTCAGCCCCGGCGACTCGGTGGGCACGACGACGATCCAAGGCGACTATGAATTGCTGGGCGGATCGCTCGTGATCGAGCTGGACTCGTTCGGTAGCTACGATCAGATCGTCGTGACCGGCGACGTATCCCTGGCGGGCGACCTGTTCTTCCTGGACTACGACGGCTCGCCGCACCCGTTCACGATCACCTACTCCGGCGGCGACGGCAACGACGTCACCCTGGGTGCCGTTCCCGAGCCCGGCAGCTTGATCCTGCTGGCTCTCGGCCTCCTCTGCCTCCTCGCCCGCCGACGCCAAGCGTAAGCTCGACCGTAGGTTATGCTTCAGCATGACGCACTCGGTTATGCTGAAGCATGACGCAGTCCCGGCTATCCCCGAACGTCGCAAGAATTCGGTTCTTCGCGTCACGGCTGAATTCTTGCGAATCCAGCTACCGATAAGTCACTTCCGGCCGCT
>CAZDHN010000530.1:0-4799 GCA_964505115.1 uncultured Planctomycetaceae bacterium | reverse complement strand
GCACGTCGCCATTCAATCCGACCACGCTGGCCGATGCCGGAAACGGGTTCCTCATGCGACACGGTTACTCGATTCTCTGGTGCGGCTGGAATGGCGACGTGCTGCCGGGCGGCCACCGGCTGGTGATGGGGTTGCCCGTCGCCGAGGAAAACGGAAAGCCGATAACCGGCAAGACCTATACGGAGATTTGCGTCGACAGCCCGAGCGTCTGCCAGCCGTTGTGCCCGGCCAACTCGAACGTCTACCCGACCGTCAGCCTCGACAACTCGACCGCCCAACTCACGATGCGTTCAGAACGCTCGAAGCCGGCCGTCGAGATTCCGCGCGACCAATGGGCCTTCGCCCGACTCGTCAACGGCAAGATCACACCCGACCCGCAACATTTGTATCTGAAAGAAGGGTTTCGGCCGGGTTGGCTGTACGAGCTTGTCTACGTGGCCGAGGGCCCGCGCGTGACCGGATTGGGACTGGCCGCCGTGCGCGACGCCGTCTCGTTCTTCCGCCACGCCAAGGCCGACCGAGAGGGCACGGCCAATCCGCTGGACGAGATGATCCAACGGGCGTACGTTTTCGGCATCTCGCAGTCGGGCCGGTTCATCCACCACTTCATCCACCAGGGATTCAACTCCGACCAACGGCAGCGGATCGTCTTCGAGGGCGCCATCCCGCACGTGGGCGGAGGGGGCAAAGGGTCCTTCAACCATCGCTTCGCCCAGACCACGCGATACGGAAGCCAACTGGAAGAAAACCTCTTCCCCTGCGACGTCTTCCCCTTCACCTCGACCACGCAACGCGACCCCGTCACCGGCCGCGAAGGCGACTCGCTGGCCCTGGCACGCAAACTGGGTAACCTGCCCAAGATGTTCTTCACCGAAACGTCGACGGAATATTGGTGCCGGGCGGCCTCGCTGCTGCATACGAATGTTCAAGGCACGCGCGACGCGCCGCTCGATCCGAACGTGAGAATCTACCTGATCGCCGGGGCGCAGCACGTCGTATCCGGCTCGCCCACCAAGGGCATCTACAAATACCCTCGTAACATCCTCGACCACCGGCCCGCGCTTCGGGCGCTGCTGCTGAGGCTTGACGCCTGGGTCTCGACCGGCCAGAAGCCGCCGGCCAGTGCCTATCCGCGGATCGACGACGGCACGCTGGTCGACGTTGCCACTTGGAGCAAGCAGTTCCCGCCAATACCCGGCGTCGAGCCGCCTAAAGCGTGTTACACGCCCGTCCGCATGGATTTCGGCCCACGTTGGCTCAGCCAGGGGATTATCGACCGGGTGCCGGCCACACGAGGCGAACCGTTTCGGACATTAGTTCCGGCCGTCGACTCCGACGGCAACGAGCAGGCCGGCATCCGCTTGCCCGACGTGGCAGTACCTCGAGCGACCTATGCCGGCTGGAACCTGCGTGGCTCGAAGCGTGGCGGCGAGGGGATGCTCTCCCGATATATCGGTTCATACTTCGCCTTCCATCGGATGCCCGAAGAGCGCTGCACCGACGGCGACCCGCGCCCGGCGATCATCCAACGCTACCCAACCCAGCAGGTCTACCTCGACCGGATCGCCGCCTCGCTGGCCGAACTTCGCCGCCAGGGCTTCCTGCTGGAAGAAGACGCAGAGTCAATCCAAAGATCGGCCGCGGCAAGAGACTATTGGGCCGGAAAGCGGTAGTGTGGCACGAACCTAGTAGTCTATATTAGCCACGGTGACGGGCGCCACTGCTGGCTTGCCCAGCAGTGCGAAGCACAATCCCCCGCAAAAACACTGCTGGACAAGCCAGCAGTGGCACCCCGCAACGACCCGTCAAACAGGATGTGACAGGAGACTATTCCTCGGTGACCAACCGCGTCTTGGTGGCGGCGGGTGGCTTCAGGTGCGTGTCCATCCAGCCGTAGATGAGTTGACGCGATTCGTGCGACACGGAATGGGCTCGGCCGTGTACGTAGAAGGCGAAGTTGGCCGAAGCGCCTTCGAGTTCGTAAACGTCCATGATTCGCATCAGCATCAGCACCCGTTGCCGCTGGGTTAGCGGATTGCCGTCGTTCATGCCCGACAGATCCATGAACGCCCGGGGTGCAATCAGGGCGATGATCTCGTGCATGTCGATCGGCGGCAGGCGGCCTTCGAGCAGGTCGGGCCGAATGTGCTTGAAGTAGACGTACCAGTGGTCGCGAGCCCAGGCCTCGACGCGCGGATTGTGCCGGAAAAACGAAGCGCCGCAATTGCAGGCGGAGGCCTTCACTCGCTCGTCGTAGGCGGCCAGGAAGAACGTGCCGTGCCCACCCAGCGAATGCCCCAACGCGCCGATGTTATCCGCGTCGACCTCGTCGAGCGACTGGAGCACGTCGATGGCGATGGAATGCTCGTAGGTGAACTTGCCCACCGCCGTCCACTCGGGATGCTTTTTGTGGAAGCGCGTTGTATCGTACGGCCCTTCGGGCGGGATGCGGTCGCCGGCCACGAAATGATCGGGGGCAATCACCACGTAGCCGCGACGGCAGAGATGATCGAGGTAGGCTTTGTCCGGATTCTCGACCAGTCCGGCCGGACGCATCTTGCTCTTGGCATACGTGCCACAGAGGGCCACGATCGCCGGCGCCTTGCCCTTCAGGCCCAACGGAATACCCAGGTAGGCCGCCGCCCGCTCGTCCGACTCGACGTTGTAACTGATCAGCCGCCGGGTGTAGACGCCGTCGACCACGACCGATTCGGCCAGCTTCAAGTCCAAGGGCGGCTTGGCCGGCTTGCGATCGTCGCGAAGCAACGCCAGGTAGCGACGCTTGAGCAGCTCGCGATGCTTCTTCCAATCGGCCGGCGTCTTCACGCCCTCCAAAAGATCGTCCCACGACGAACTAATCACCGGCGGGTCGCTACGCAGCCTGGCCGGGGTCGGTTCGGCACCCAGGGCACAACTGCAAAACGCAATCCCAATCGACGCCAGAACAAATCGTCGTATCATTTGTGTCTCCTTTGGTTAACCGGAGCGTACCCGGCGGGGGCGGTCGTGTCAATGCTCCCAACGCGCCGGGCAAGCCCGGCCGCTAAATTTGGAATGATCGCCGGCGTTGATAGATTGACACGCCGAGTGCAGTGCCTTATATATGAATCCGAGTTCGCCGGGTATGACATCCGCAAATTGTTCTTTCTCGAATCAAGCACGAATCCATCATAGGAGCCTTCCCATGAACGAAAGCCCGAGCGGCGTCTCGTCTCGTCGGGAGTTTTTGCACTCCAGCGGCCGGATCGCCGCAACGTCGGCACTGGCCGCCATGTCGGTGCCGCGCGTCCACGCTGCCGAGGACAACACAATCCGCGTGGCCCTGATCGGTTGCGGTGGTCGGGGCACCGGCGCGGCCGCCAACGCGCTTTCCGTGCAAAATGGCCCCGTCAAGCTGGTGGCCATGGCCGATGTCTTCGAGAACCGACTCAAGGGCAGCCACAAGCGTCTGGCCGAGCAATTGGGTAACAAGGTCGACGTGCCGGAGGATCGCAAGTTCGTCGGGTTCGACGCCTACAAGAAGGCCATGGATTGCCTCCGGGCCGGCGACGTTGCCATCTTCACCACGCCGCCGGCGTTCCGCTGGGTTCACTTCACGCATGCCATCGCCAAGGGCCTCAACGTCTTTATGGAGAAGCCGGTCACGGTCGACGGCCCCACTACTCGCAAAATGCTCAAGCTATCCGAAGAGGCAACGAAAAAGAATCTCAAGGTGGGCGTGGGGCTGATGTGGCGACACTGCGCCGCCAGAGGCGAACTCGTCGACCGCATCAGGGCGGGCCAACTCGGCGAACTGATCATGCTGCGCACTTATCGGATGCACGGCCCGTTGGGTTCCGCGTTTAGCGGCGTCAAGCGGCCGGGCATCAGCGAAGTCCTCTACCAGATCGAGCGATTCCACTCTTTCCTCTGGACCAGCGGCGGTTGTTACAGCGACTTCCTGATTCACAACATCGACGAGTGTTGCTGGATGAAGAACGCCTGGCCGGTCGAGGCCAAGGCGTCCGGCGGCCGGCATTACCGCGGCAACTACGTCGATCAGAACTTCGACACCTACTCGGTCGAGTACACGTTTGCCGACGGCACGAAGCTATTCATGGGCGGCCGCACCGTGCCCGGTTGCTATGACGAGTTCGCCAGCCACGCCCACGGCTCGAAGGGCTCGGCGGTCATCACGCCTTACGGCCGCGTGTCGCGGTGCCGCACGTACAAGGGTCACAATTCCAAGAAGGAAGAGCTTAGCTGGGCGTTTCCGAAGTCCGAGCCGAGCCCCTACCAGTTGGAGTGGGACCACCTGATCGACGCCATCCGGCAAGACAAGCCCTACAACGAGGCCGCACGCGGCGCGGAGGCCAGCCTGGTTACCTCGATGGGCCGCATGGCCGCCCATACCGGCCGGGTCGTTACTTATGACCAGATGCTCAACTGCGAGCACGAATTCGCTCCGGATGTCGACAAGCTGACAGCGGACGGCCCCGCCCCCCTGCCGCCGGGAAGCGACGGCAAGTACCCCGTCCCCATGCCGGGCATCAAAACGAAGCGGGAATACTGAGGATTCGTTAGCGGGGTGGTCCCGTCCTCCCCGATAACTTGACGATTTTGTACCATCGGTGTTAGCCCGGTCGCCTGCGACCGGAGAGCGAAAAATGGAATCCCGTCGCAGGCGACGGGGCTAACGAAGGGATGCTAATTTGATCAAGTTTTTCTTTCGCGGTCCCTAATATGACAACGCCACTTTCGGGATGGCTACCATGCGTAAGTGCTTACCCCCACTGGGCTTGCCCCGGTGGAAACAGGGT
>CAZDHN010000529.1:0-4811 GCA_964505115.1 uncultured Planctomycetaceae bacterium | reverse complement strand
GTGGCAGTTCATGCCTTGACCGGAAGCACCAGTCGCCCCCCCATGAGGACGAGAGCGACTGCCCGATCTGCCGCCTCTCGGGGCAGAGCAAGTCGCCGACCGCCGCCGTTGACTTCGTACCAGCCGTTCCGCTTCAAAAATATGCGCCCACCGCTATTCTGCCCGTCTGCCGGGCCGATCTCGTATGGGCGTTCGACGCCCGGGCGCCTCCCTCCGTCTGATCACATCTCTTTTGCGGGACGCCTCGCGCCTATTTTGTGGGCCGCCGCGCGCCTTTTGCGCGATGAGGCGACGTATTTGTCTTTCCGCAGCCGTTCGCGCCCATCCATATGAACCGTGGTTTAAGCCGCCCAGTCGTCCGTGCGGGTGGCTTGAAGCATCAATATCCAGGAGATCCCCATGAATTGCATTCGACAGTATCGACGAGCGTTTACATTAGTTGAGTTATTGGTCGTAATCACGATCATCGGATTGCTTATTTCATTGCTATTGCCCGCGGTTCAGAGCGCCCGGGAGGCGGCGCGGCAGATGCAATGCAGCAACAACTTGAAGCAACTCGGATTGGCCTTTCACGGCTATCACAAGGCCCATAATGTGTTCCCACCTTCCTACGTCAGCCAGCCTGGAGGAGGCGGGCTGAACGGGACACCCGATTCGGTAACGCTGGACGCGGGGCCTGGTTGGGCTTGGGGAGCCCTGTTGTTGCCGTATATGGAGCAGGGAGAGCTACACGACAAGCTCAATTTCAGTCGGCCATGCTGGGACGAACAAAACAGGGTGGGCCACGAGGAGTTGATCCCGGGGAACCCGGTCGAGGTGCCGTTGGTCGGAAGGCAGTTGAAGGCCTTCCTCTGCCCGTCGGCTAACGGGGCCGAGGAACCGCTCGAGGTGATCAACGCCTCCGGTGGAACGTTGGCCACATTTGGCCGCTCCTGCTACGTGGCCAATGCCGGCCAAAACGAGCCCTGGATCGCCAGCCCACCGTACGAGGGCTATGAGGGAATTGCGGACGGGCCGCTGTACCGTAACTCCAAAACGCGATTCGCAAGCGTCACCGACGGGCTTTCCAACACGGTGTTCCTGGGAGAACATCATCCCGTACTCAGCGGCAAGACCTGGGTGGGTGTCGTGCCGGGAGCCATGATCTGTCCCGAGCCGAAGTTCGCCTTCCACCCGTGCGAGCCTCTTGGTGCATTGCTGGTCAACATAGATAGCGGCCCTTGCCACGTGGGAGGAGAGGATCCACCCGTGATTCATCCACCCAACAGCCCGGCATGCGCCGTCTGCCAAATGTATGCCGAGCATCCGGGTGGCTGTAACGTGCTGCTCGGGGACGGGAGCGTGCATTTCATCTCCGAGACCATCAACCAGTTAACCTGGGCTGCCATGTCAAGCATGGCCAAGGGCGACTACGTTGACGAAAGCCAGTTCTAAGTCCGCAATTATCTGAAGGAGGATGACATGATCACTAGAAAACTTGATTTACTGACGTGTTTTGCGACCCTTGCTGTTCTGCTGTTGGTAATCGGGTGTGGTCCGCCGCGGGCGGCACCGCAAAATCAGCGGCTCATTGCCTCGCTGAGAACCGCATTGTCGGCTCGGAGCGATGAATGGCTCGGAAAGAACGCGGAACTGCTCGAAGAGCGCCGGGCGGCCGGAACGCTGTCGGACGAAGAGTACGAGACGTTCCAGGCCATCATCGATGAGGCCAAGGCCGGCAAGTGGGAAGACGCCGAGCAGCACGTAATCGCGTTCCAGAAGGCGCAGAAACCAACTCAACAGCAGATCGAAGGCGTATCGGAACATGCCAAGTAGAGTCGTGTCGCCGGTTGCCCATGGACGGGCGGCGGCGAGCTCCTCCCGAGGACCCGGCTCAATCACCCCGCGAGCAGGTGGCTTGCCCCGTTAGGCAGCCGGCTGATAGGATAGGGTGGAAAGTGAAAAGCCGGAAACGGAAGGACTGCCATGGCGAGCGTCGCGGACAATAAACCCTCAAACAGGGTGGGTGGGTACAAGGACAAGTTCTGGATTCCCCGGTTCTGGGACGGGATGAACATCTCGGCCTTCTGCCGGCTGCTGATGCGGAATCGGTTCGCGGTCACTCCGCGGCGGGTGGGCATGGCGGTGATAATCGCGACCCTGGCCGTCTTCAACAGCCTGATGTGGCTTGTGCAGAAGATTTTTCTTGGGGGAAAGATAGACCGGGCGGAAATTCGGGAGCAGCCGATTTTCATCATCGGTCACTGGCGGTCGGGCACGACCATGCTGCACGAGTATCTCGTGCTCGACTGGCGGCATACCTATCCCGACACCTACGCCTGCTTCGCGGCCAACCATTTTGTCCTGACCGGCGGCCTCCTGCCTCCCTTGATTCGTTTCCTGCTGCCCTCGCGGCGCCCGATGGACAACATGGCGGCCGGCTGGGAACGTCCCCAGGAAGACGAATTCGCCCTGTGCAACATGGGCGTGCCCTCGCCGTACCTGACGATGGCCTTCCCCAATCGGGCTCCACAAGACGAAGAATACCTAACCCTGGAAGGGTTGTCGCCGAAGGCTCTGGAACGTTGGAAGCGAGCGCTGCTCTGGTTCCTCAAGTGTGTTACGGTGAGGAACCCCAAGCGAATCGTGCTCAAATCGCCCGCCCATACCTGCCGGATCAAGGCTCTGCTAGAACTGTTCCCCGACGCCCGATTCGTGCATATCGTCCGCGACCCCTACGTTATCTTTCCCTCGACGGTCAGTCTCTGGAGCCGACTTTACCGCGACAACGGCCTACAAGTGCCAAAATGCCTCGGCTTGGAGGAACACGTCTTCAGAACATTCGAGAGAATGTACGAAACATTCGAGCGGCATCGGGAACTTGTCAAGCCGGGCCGGTTCTGCGAGGTCCACTACGAAGACCTTGTCGACGACCCGCTGGGACAGATGCAGAAGATCTACGAGAGCCTCGAGATCGAGGACTTCGACCGCGTGCGCCCCGTGCTGGAAGAACATCTGGCCGGCCTGACGGGATACCGGACAAATAAGTACGAAACCTCACCCGAAACTCGCGACGAAATCTCCCGCCGTTGGCAACCGTACATCGAGAAGTACGGGTATTAGCGCCTGCTTTCCCGATACGCCTTGCCCTCAGCCCCCGGCTTTGCCGGGGGACGGGCGGCGTTGCGGACCCGCGTTGATTGGTACTTCCGGCAATCCCCCGGCAAAGCCGGGGGCTGAGGGTAAAGATCGCGAGATCTGATGCTCCGCGATCAAGCGGCCCGCGAGGGCTTGCTGGGGATATCCTTGCCCTTGAGTTGGTAGACGTAGGCCAAGACCTCGGCAACGGCCGCGTATTTATCTTGCGGCACGGGATGGTTGAGGTCGACCTCGCGGTAGAGCGCTTGGGCCAGGGGCTTCTTCTCCACGACGGGAATGTCGTGCTCCAGGGCCAGTTGCCTGATCCGCTTGGCAATAGCGCCCGCGCCTTTGGCTACCACGATCGGCGCGGCCATCGTCTCCGGATCGTACTGGATGGCGACGGCCAGTTCGGTCGGGTTGGTCACCACGACATCGGCCTTGGGTACCGCCTGGGCAAGCCCCTTCATTGCCAGTTGGCGCTGCACCATCCGGCGTCGGGCGGCGATCTCCGGATTGCCTTCGAGGTTCTTCATCTCCTCGCGAACCTCTTGCTGCGTCATCTTCAGGTCCTGCTCGTGTTTCCAACGCTGGAAGGCATAATCCAGAATGGCCAATACCACCAGCGCGGCGCCGATCTTCATGGCGGTCCAGAAGAGTATCTGTATCAGGTAAACGGATATCTCTCTCAGACCGAGCCCGCTTAGCCCGAAAATCACCTCGCGCTCCGCGTAAAGGCTGACGAAGGCCACCACTCCGATCACGAGTATCTTGAACATCCCAAAGGCCAACCGCATCACGCTTGTAATCGAGAACAACCGTTTCATTCCCTTCAGCGGATCGAGCCGCGTTATGTCGGGCGCGAGTTTGTCGGGCACGAAAAGGAACCCGACTTGCGCCAAGTTGACGGCAACCGCTACAAGCATCAGCAACCCCAGGATCGGCAGCAGGCATCTACCCAATTCCCAAAGTGTGTCTTGAAACAGCCCGACCGCGAATTCCCGGTCGGCCTGGAACCAGGCACCTTCTCCGAACTGCCGGTGGCAGAAGCCGTCGAGAAACTGAAGGAAGCTGCCGCCGACCATCATCAGAACCAACAGCCCCAGGACCAACAGCAGGGCCGAACCCAGGTCCTGGCTCTTGGCGACCTGCCCCTCCTTGCGGGCCTGTTGCCTGCGATGCGGAGTCGCGTCCTGCGATTTGTCGCCGTTTTGCTCGGGCATGAGTTAGTTGGTAGTTGGTAGTTGGTAGTTGGTAGTTGGTAGTGGGTAGTGGATAGTGGATAGTTGGTAGTGGATAGTTGGTAGTTGGTAGTGGATAGTTGGTAGTGGATAGTTGGTAGTTGGTAGAGCAGTTTCGTTTAGCGGCCGGGCAAACCCCAATACCGTTCAATTAGCCGCAAGTGCCACTCACGCATGGAGTTCGGCAACCGGCAACGTAAACATTCGCCGAACCCGTTCGTGGTGAGCGTTCACGGGGCGAAACACACTGTTTTGCGACCAGTGTTCGTTTAGCCGGCGGACTTGTCCGCCGTGTTTGGCGTACGATTCACCCTGAAAACACGGCGGGCAAGCCCGCCGGCTAAACAAAATGTTTCACGCCTCCCAAACCGGTTTGGCGAATATTTACAATTCAACGGTGAAGTGGTCTGGGTTGTCAAGGCGCTGGATCGGGTTGTTTAAGGTGGAATCTGG
>CAZDHN010000528.1:0-4811 GCA_964505115.1 uncultured Planctomycetaceae bacterium | reverse complement strand
GAAACTTGCTGCCAGCAACAACTTACGGAAAACTACGCTTCAGCCGGATGAACCTCTTTTGACCCCGCTTACGCCGTCGCACTGGCGAGAACCAGCGGCACAACTATACTCAACGTGGTCACAAACTGAGGTTCCGCCTTATCATGTAATGACGTCAGAAGCGCAGTCCATGGCCGCGCGTGGTATGGGTGCTCGCCGAACCAATGCGTAGCGACTCGAAGATAGCCGCCAGCGGAAGCTGGCGGTTGGGTCGCCCAACAGTTTCCGTTAGATCGCGTGAACAGTGCGCAAAACAACCGCCAGCTCCCGCTGGCGGCTATTGTCACCATGGTGGCAGTGGGGGTGCTCCGGCACGGACGAAGAATCCGGCCCCGGGTTCCCTACTGCTTGCCGAAGATGCCGGTGGCATACCAGATGCCGTTGGAGCCACGTTTCATGTCGTAGCCGTAGTATCGATGATGTGCGCGAACCGCGCTCCAGTGGCCCGACGACAGTCGCCAGCAGCGCACGCACTCGATGGCCGCTTGCAGCAGATTCTCACCCGCCCAACTCTCCGCACAGACTTCACTGGCGGTCAGTCCACCCGGCAGTCTGGCGGTAATGCGGCGGAATCGCGTGGCCCATTGATGGTGCCCTTGCAAGCGGATTCGGGCCTGGTATCGCGAGTGCAGCTTGGCCTCCTCGATCAGGATCGGATTGGTTTCGCCGTTGGTGCTTTCCGGCCGGTCTGGATGGGTACGCACCGCAAAGATGAGCGTTCGCTGCGTGAGCGTGCCGGGCGGCAGGTCGAGAATTACCTTCATCTGGTCGACGGAATAATCGTACTTTTCCGTCAGCGGGAATACGCTAACGACATCGCCGTAGTGGTCGCTTTTCTTGTTCGAGAAATCGAGAATCGCCAGGCCCTGATTCCCCAACATCTCGGTGAAGGCCCCGTGCTCGATGAGTTTGACCTTCTTCCCTTGGACAACTATCCGGGTGTCGACGGGTATCTTCACTCGCACGTACGGCTCCAATTTTCGGCGGACCGTCGCGTCCGCCAGCGATTCCGACTCGAACCGGTCGCGCGGTTTGTCTTTGCGCGGATCAAAGAAGTAGACAAGCATCATCTTGCCTTGCCGCTCGGCCAATTCCATCGCCCGGGCATAGTCGGTGTGCCAGGCGATTTCGCCAGGTTCGTGTTTTGCCTTGGGCTTCTTTCGGGCTTGTGCTTTCCCAGCGGGCGTTTTCCTAACGGTCGCGGCGGCCGGTTCGGGTGAATCCAGCCGAGCCAGCAGGGCGTCCGTCCGCTCATCCGGCGTGCCGGGCGGAAGGTCGAGAATTGCCCGCATCTGCCTTACCGAGAAGCAATGCTTCGCGGCCAGCGGCAGCGCGCTTACCGTACAGCCGTAGTATTTGGCCTGGGGATGAGAGAAGTCGAGAATCGCAATGCCTTGCTTGGCTTCCATCGCCTGGAAGGCAGCGCTCTTCAGCACCGACACTTCTTCACCCTTAACGCGGATCTTCGTATCGACCGGCAGCCGTGCACACACATAATCGGCCAGTTGCCGTTGAACCGGCGCCGCGCCAAGGATATCCGACTCGAAATAATCGCGCACTTCGTTGTTGCCCGGCTGATAGAAAAAGATGAACAGCATCTTGCCCTCATCCTCGGCCGCGCTCATGGCTTCCGCGTAGTTGGCGTGGTAGGTCGGCTTGGCGGGACGTTCCACCGCCCGGGCTGCCCGAATACCAAACGAAGACCATACAACGCAAACAATCAATACAATTGCAATCAGGCCGGTTGAACGGCTCATGTGTACTCTCCAGAAAACAGGTTCCAAGGTATCTCGCGTGGCTGGACAACAGCCTGTTAACCGTCCATGCGGGATCCGACCGGGGCCTCAGCCTCGGTCCTGGAGCGTCCTGCCAGTGGCCAATCGCGATGTGGCTACATCCAATCGACCCGGAAAAGAATCCAACCGCCGCCCGACGCCGTCTCGAACTGGGGTGTATATGTTTTGGAGCAGGCTTTTGGGTAGCCAAGTCTCACAACATGCGCCCCGAATCCTCGAACGCCACAAGTGGCTTAGACAGTCCCACCCGTCGCTCGTGGCAATTACGGTTGGCAAAACTAGGTTTAACTGGTAGGCTGGGAAAAATCAAGTGGCCTACCCGAATTATCCGTTCGGGTAGGCAGGGTAAAGTAAGACCGCCCAGAAGCGTGTGGAACCGGCGATTGGGCCTAATTTGCCTAGC
Organism: uncultured Planctomycetaceae bacterium; assembly: GCA_964505115.1. Lineage (GTDB taxonomy): Bacteria > Planctomycetota > Planctomycetia > Pirellulales > Thermoguttaceae > CAZDHN01. Next base: position 2,573 of record CAZDHN010000528.1, on the reverse strand, counting down.
CGGGGTCGAAACACGCGGAGACTACCCGATTTCCCAACCTAAGAGGAGTCAGACCATGTGGTGCAACGGAATCGCACGAACCGTCGTAATGTGCATTGTCGCAAGTGCCGTACTTGGAACGGCTTGCGCCACCTTTGCTGAGTCTACCAAGGGCGCGAAGTCGGCCGCTGACAATCTGCCCGGCATGTGCAAATCGGCACAAAAGACCTACAAGGCGCCAACCAAGGCCGATATTCGCAAGGCCAGTGCCGCACTTGATGCGGCGGTTAAGCGACTCGATGCCCGACTCAATGCGGCCGGTCCCAGCGCGGCTGGCTGGCGGAGTTACCTCCAGTGGAAGGGAATGAAGGCCGAATTGGCCAAGAAGGGCGCGCCGGATCCAGAAAAGCTCGGGCCGATCCATGCCAAGTTCTCTCAAAAGCACGAGGGCCTTGGGCTGGTTTGGTTCCAGGACGTCCGCGACGCCATGCGACTGTATATAAACACGTGCGGGGCGGTCGACAACCCGAAGTTGAAGGACGGCTACGTCAAGCTCCTCGATGATCTGGCCACACACCTCGAGTCCCATGCCAAGCAGCCCACGGCCGAAGAGTCGATTTGGATCGGGCTGGCCATGGGATATCTGAGCGAGACGCGTCAAGCCGGGCCGCTCGTGGCGGCCATCCGACGCCAATACTGTCGCCCCAACCTCTTCCTGCAAGTATCGGAAGAGTTCGCCAGCGCCGGCATGGGAGGGCCAATCACCGACACTTCGGAAGTGGAAGACGTTATTCTGGGGGCAACCATTATCGGCACGGGTCGAACCAAGGGCGAGATGATCGTTGAACTGGTTCCCAATAGGAAACGGGCGGCCTTCGAGACCGTTCTGCGCGGCGTGACCCAGTCGCAAACCGTCGGTTACAAGGGCCCGGTGCGGATTTTCAGCGACGGCACCACTAGTTTCACCGCTCGAAAGCGGTTCCAACTAGACCAAACGGGCATTGATTCCCAACCGGCCACGAGCAACGCCCAAACCGAAACCACTACCACCGGGATTCAGACGAAACGCGGTTCGCGAATTGTGGAGAACGCGGCCTGGAAGAAAGTGTGCAAGAGCAAATCGCGGGCCGAATGCATTGGCGCCCGACATGCCGAACAGCGAATCAACGAGCGTGTCGACAGCCAAGCCGAAGAGATGATTGCCGATACGAACGACAAGTTCAAAAACAAGTTTCGCAAGCCGCTGGTCGAGCGAGACTTGTTCCCGCAACTGCTCCGCTTCAACACGACCGCCGACGCCTTGCGGGTAATGGCCCTTCGGGCGGACAATTCGCAACTGGCGGCTGCCACGGCGCCGCCGAAGCTGATGGGAACTGCCGACCTCGGGGTCCAGGTGCACGAATCGATTGCCAACAACATGGCCGAGAGTGCGTTTGGCGGAATAACGCTTCGAGAGGAAGCCCTTCAGAAGACGCTGAAGGAAATGCTGGGTGAACTGCCCGAACGGCTCAAGCCGGAAGAAGGCCGGGAGCCTTGGGCGATTACGTTCGCCGGGCAGCGCCCCATTTCGATCGCCTTCGGCGACAACACCTTCAGCATCACGATCCGCGCGAAGCGGTATTACAAGGGCGAGGCGAAGCATCCGGGCATGAATGTCTCGGTCACCTACAAGATTGTCGAACAGCCCAGCGGTTTCAAGGCGATCCGTCAAGGCGACCTGGAGATTCTCCCGCCCGGCTTCGTACCCGGCAAGAGCAAGTCGCTCTCCGCCCGCTACACGGTCATTCGCAACCTTCTCGAACGGCGTTTCTCGCGGATCTTCGAGGAGGAGATCGTTCCGAAGCAACTCGTGCTGAAGGGCAAATGGAAGAAGGCCGGCACGCTCTCGCTGGCCCAATGGCAGACCGGCGACGGCTGGATGGTGATGAGTTACAGCCGGGCGCCCGCCGCCAAGAAGCTGGCCGGCGTTTCCCGCTGATGGCGTTCGGTTGTGTCTTCTCGATGTTCTTTGGTGACCCGTGGCCAGTGGCACACTTCAACAGTGCCACACTTCAACAGTGGCACACTTCAACAGTGCCACCCGCCGGTAGCACCGGTTTGGCTAGCGGCCCTGCCGCCCCGTGTACGGGTCGGTCGTGGAGAGTTCGCCGGTTTTGGTTTCGTAGTAGAGACGCCCGTTAATGGAGTAGACGTTAGGAACTCCTTTTCGTCTACTATCCTCTTGGGCCTTTGCCACTGCCGAACGACCTATGCGCAAGAACTCGTCAATCTTTGCGCATGTGGCGGCTGAAAGAACTGAATTATTGTTCATCGCCCGGCGTCTCTACAATTGCCATGAAGTTCTTGAATAGCGTCATGTCGCGAACAGTGATATCGTCACTGGAACCGCCAGCCACATCTAGCAACTGTCCAGTTCCATTATACAGCAGTGTCCAGTTATCGGCCATTATTCGGTAAATCGTCCAGAAGTTGACAATACTGCGAGTAAATCGACGGCGAACGTCCTTATTAGGGACATTGTGACCGCCCTTGCGTACCCGTTCGGTTATGCGAGCAATGCATGCATCGGCCGATTCAAGAAAAAGGTAAGCGAT
>CAZDHN010000527.1:0-4826 GCA_964505115.1 uncultured Planctomycetaceae bacterium | reverse complement strand
TCCCACCAGCCATCTACTGCGAGGCCGGAAGTCCAGCCGAGAACCGCCGGAGCTTCCCCATCCTACCAAAAAGGGTCCAGGACCCCTTTTGGTAGTTTAGGGAAAGATGCGGCGGTCGAGGAGGGTGCCGTCGAGGGCTTTGATCTCGACGGTCAGCTTGGGCGGCTTTTTGGTGAGGGTGAGGAGGATGTAGCTGTTTCGGCTCTCGAGCAGCTTGGAGTGCGGGTCGGCATAGCGGGCGCCCTTGCCGCTCAGCGAAGTGTTGTAGTAGGTGAAGCCGTCCAGCTCGGCACGCTCGGCGAAGTAGCCGAAGCCGGTAACTGCAATCGTGCCTTTGCGGAACATCTCGTGCCACGTCCCGCCTTCCTTCGAACGAATATTGACGTTCTGCTCATTGTAGAGGGTTACGACGAACGGCGGCAAGCGACCCGACATCAGCTTGTCGTACCACTGGTACTGAACCGATTCCTTCTTGTACGAATGACATGCCTGCCAGGTCGTTCCCAAATCGGAAATATGGTTCAGGTCGAGGGCAACGAACCGCAGGCCGAAGTCGGGCAGGTCGAAATGCCATTTCCACTCGTCGCCGGGCAAGTTGAAGAAGCGACAAAACGCCGTGGCGTCGATATCGTAAACCGGCTCTTCCGGCGGCTTGCTACCTCGTGGGCGGATCTGCTTGTCGTGGTTACCCAACACGGGCATGAAAGGTGTCGAGCGAAACAGTTTGGGGTAGCGGTCAATAAGCGCGGCGTATGGTTTAATGCAAGCTTTGTTGCCGACGCCGCAAAGTGGATGGATATTGCCGACGTTGTCGCCGGCCGTCAACAGCAAATGCACGTCGTCCTTGATGATGGCATCCAGCTTCGGCTTGCCTTGCCAATCGGCAACCACGGCAACTCGAAGCGTGTCGACCGGATATGCCTTGAAGGTCGAGTCGGCCGAGGTCTGATTGCCGTTGCCGACGGCGTAGTGGTAAGTCGCGCCCCGTCGAGGAATGGGGATTTCAACGTGATGAAGCGCGCGCTTCCCGTCAATCCGGACCTCGCCGTCGTATTGGTCAGTCAGCCCGTACCGAACCAGCGAATCGCCCGGCTCCTTCGTTGTCCAGTTGACGGTGATCTTGCCTGCATCGTTCGACCCATGCGTGAGCCAGACGCGCTGAACCTGGCCAAAGGCCGTCGAGCAGAGCAGCGAAAGATAACTCACGAACATCAGCATGCGGCGGCGCGCGAACATCAGCATATTCCTTCTTGTATCCGTCAGTATTGTTGCCCGATCAGTTCGTCGTCGGCGTAGCCGCCGAGATACTTGAAAATGAAGGTGTCGACGTTCTCGCTGATGAACCGGACAGAGCCGTCGGCCATGCCGAACTGGGCGCCGCCGGGGTGTTCGCTGCCGGGCGACTCGAAGAACCAGTTGTTCATTCCACCAGGGTTCCCGGCCGTATGGTCGGTATCGAAGGTATTGCCCAATCCGCCGGCTGCCCAACCGTCGTAGCTCCATTTGTCGCAGGTGTTGCCCGCCAGCCGCTGCATTTCGCCGGTCATGATCGTGGCGGTGGTCCCGTCGGTAAGGTGGCGGAAGGCGACCGACTGGTTGGGCGCGAACATGCCCCCGAGATCCTGCCGGCCTGCTTCGGATCCACCCAGTTGATGGTAGGTAAAGGAATTCAGATGGTTGCAGTCTGGCGGCGTACCGCTGCCGTAGTTATTCCAGAAGGAGTTCGACGCGCTGATGCACCCGCCGTAGTCGTTGCCGCCGCCGGTCCAGTTGAGGAACATCAGCGGCACGTCCTGCGTGCGAACTTCCGAGCGACGGCTGGGACAATAGAACGTGGGAATATCGGTTTTTGCCACGTCGGCGTTGCCGGCCACGCTCTTGGTGAAATCCCATTTGTCGAAAAGGGCCGACTGCTCGATGAAGGGCAGAATCTGCAACATCCAACTGGTGCCGTGCGCGCCAGTGCCGCTGGTGTCGGCCGCCTCGGCCCAAACATCGTAGCCGCTGCCGGGCACGGTCTTGGGCTTGATGATAGCGCCGGGTGGAAACACCGTAAATGCCGTGGCGTAATTGTGCAGCGCTAGCCCCAACTGCTTGAGATGATTGGCGCACTGCGTTCGCCGGGCAGCCTCCCGGGCCGACTGAACCGCCGGCAACAGCAGAGCGATCAGAATGCCGATGATCGTGATAACGACCAATAGCTCGACCAGTGTGAATCCTATCCGCCGCCTGATCCGTGCCATGCCCATCCTATTCCGCTTCCGCCGTGTCAGGACCTTCTTCGGCGATGCCACAAGGCCGCGCTCAAGGCGCCGATCAGCAACAGCATAAGCGAACTCGGCTCCGGCACCAACTGCAGAAACTGGTCGGGTGTAAGAATCCCGCTGGTCAGGCGGACTTCGTCGATCAGGCCCAGGAACTCGCGGTGACCGCCTATCTTAAGCGGATTGCCGTTGTAGAACAATTCGCCGCCGTTGGCCAAGGTCATGCTGCCAACCGAGGCGTAGTCGACAAACATCTCCAACGTATTGGTGGCGTCGTCGTAGGTGCCGGCAACGTGGTGCCATTCGGCGTCCGTGACGACGGCCGAGCTGGAAATGTTTTGGTTGGACTCGCCGTCGCCCGGGCTTGGGCTGTCCTCCGAGTCCACCCGCACTCGCAAGCGACCATCGGAAGGAACATCTAGTTGCCACGTCGGGCTGGAACCGCTCCGTTCCTTCTGGATAACATCGGCCCAATCGGCGGAAGCGGCGTCCCACTTGGCGAAGAACTCGATGGTGAACGTTTCCGGTTCGTGCAGCGAGAACAAATTGTCGGCGACCGACATATGGCTGGCCGAGCCGACCGAAAGCGACGTGCTGTTATCGCTCACGGTCCCGTCCAGCGGGTTGAATATCTTTGGGGCGGCCACCTCGCCGCTGAAGGCCAGATTCGAGCCGACGGCCACGCCCTGCATCTGGCTGTTGTAGACCTCGGAGTCGATAGTCGACGCCGTGGAGCCGGCGGCCCCGTCTTCCATCCGCCAGTAGCCGTTAACCGGCGGCGTATCGACCGTCCGCAAAAACTGGTCGGTTGTCAGCACGCCGTCGGAGAAGCGGACCTCGTCTATCAGACCGGCCAGCCCACTGCCGCTGTCGGGCGCTCCGGCAAAGCTGAACAGCCCGTCGTCGTATTGCACTACTCCGTTGTTGGACGCGGTGAAGGTCACGTCGGGAGTAGGATTGTAGTCGACGTAAAGCCGCGCGACGCCGGGCGTGGTGCCCGCAACGCCGTCGGTGTAAGTCATGGCGACGTGGTGCCATTGGCCGTCGTTGAGGTAGAAGGTGCCGGCCTTCGCCTGATTGACTGCGCCGGAGGACGACGGCAGGTCCTGGGTGTCCATGCGGATCGCCAGATTCGTGGTCCGAGGATCAAGCCGCCAGCTACAGTTGGCTCCATCTCGCTGCTTCTGAATTACCCGACCATAGGCTGGCGTGCTGTTGCTCTTAATGAAGGCCTCGACGGTAAACTCGCGCGGCTCGGTAAGCGTGGCTGGAACATCGAACCGGCCCGCCGAGTCGGTCTGGACCGAAGTGTTATTCACGTAGGTGGTAAGCGTTACCGGATCAAAAACCAACGGCCCGTAGACATCGGAACTGAACGTCCGCGTACCTGCGGTGCCCGTGGCCTGGGTTTGGGCACTATTGTAGAGCGAAGCCAGCGTGCCGGCCGTCGTGCCCGCCGCGCCGTCTTCGACACGCCAGTAGGCAACCGTACCGGCCACAATCGGCTGGATGATGATACACAGCACGACCAACAGGGCACAACTTATTGCACGCGTCGACGTGGTGAATACTCCTTCCACGACGAACTCGATATTTCCAACTTGGGTTGAATCCGAAACGGACTCATAACATTTTATGCAACGTTACACTGGCATTTTCGCATCGCTCACCTTGCGTGCCAAGCATATGGACGTCTTTTGGGTGCGAGAAAGGTGCCGGAATTGCTCAGTTTCCGTTGGCAATACCATGCGTCCGGTGGGTCAGGCGTCTAATCGCAGGTGGCAAGCATTCCAACCGCGAGAATCACTGCTTCGGCTTCAGCGTCCAGCGTACCGTGCCCATGTGGTATCGAGTGTGCTGCTCGACGCCGATGCTGTAGTAGGCGGTGACCAGCGAGCCGTCGGCGAGTTGGACGGTGGAAGGATAGCCCAGATCCGAAACGCGGTAGGGTGGATCGAAGCTGAGACCCTTCCAGGAAGGCAGCTTGACGAGCACGCCCGTGGGGCCCCAGGCGCGACCCTCGTCGCTGCTCACGCGGATACCCACCGCCGAGATGTTGCGCATGCCGAACGTGAGCAACACGCGTCCGTCGGCCAGCCGTAACAGATGGCCGGGCTGCTCGTTCGGATTGGTCAGCACGTCCTTGGCCGACCAAGTGCGGCCTTCATCTTCCGAGACGTAGAGCATCAGGCCGCGGCCGGGCGTTTTGCCGTCGGGGCCCGGCCCCACGCGAGCCGCCGCCAGCCAGCGGTCCGACCGCAATCGTAACAGGGCCGTCTCGGTGCCGTGCTTGTCGGTTATCGGCACGGCGTCGCCCCAGGTTCGGCCGTCGTCGCTGCTTGTCAGCAGGAAGACCCAGCCGGTGCAATCGTAGAAGGTGGCCGCCAGTTTGTTGTCGGGAAATGCCACGATGTCGCCGAAGGGGACGATCAGCCGCTTGACATTGTCACGCGAAAGTCCCTCGGGAAACGTGATTGCCTTTTCCGATTTATCGGCCTTCCAAGTCCGCCCGCCGTTGATCGACCGACAGACCCAAGGGGCCAACCGGCATTTGCGGTACTT
>CAZDHN010000526.1:0-4835 GCA_964505115.1 uncultured Planctomycetaceae bacterium | reverse complement strand
CGTTCTTCCACCAGTTCGTGCGTTCGATGTTCTTCCACCGCCGCAAGTTCCTCCGGTCGAACCTACTCGGCGCGTTCAAGGGCCAGTTGAGCAAACCGCAAGTCGACGGCATTATGGTCGGGCAGCAAATCGAGGGCAACGCCCGATCCGAAGAGCTCGACGTCGAGGCCATGCTCGCTCTGGCCGTGGCCGTTCAGGCCGAATTGGGTGATTGACGCCGCGAGCGGTTTGTCGATAATTGCGGGTGGAGGCAGTCAGTTATCAATTCAACGTCCATCAATACTGCGTCGGTAGGTAGTGTGGAACCAACGAACATTAGAATCGAGAATCTCGAAGACGATCAGAACAACGTCGTCTACCGTCTTGCCGACAAATCATCAGGAACCGGGACTCGCCAATCGGGCGTGGCGATACGAAATGAAGTAATTAATATCGCCAAGCAAACTGACTGCGTGATTCGCTTGGATTTTGGTGGCATCTCGGTTATTTCGTCGTCATTTGCGGACGAGTTCATCGGCAAACTGGCGGTTGAATTCGGATTCATTGCCTTCACGCAACGATTTAGGCTGGTTGGGATGAACCAAACAGTTCAGGCAATCACCAATCGATCCGTTGCACAACGGCTTGGTGTTGGGAACGGGGAATAGAAGAGAATAACAGGTAGAAAACCATGGAATTCATCGAGATGTTGGGCAGGGTGCTACTCGAACTGGCCGAGGATCATGGACCCAGCCCGGCTGAACTGGCCGAGGTGGGCGTGAAGGACGACAGTATCGTTCGCGTGAACCGTCAGGGCGACATCGAGTTGCGCAGACCCGAAAGCTGGGACCTTATCGGCGGCCTGCTGGGCGAATTCGAAATCAGCATCAAGCGCGAAACCGGCTTCGACTGGGTGTAAAGCAACCGCGACCGGCGGTCTGTCACATCCTGTGCGATGGGTGGTTACAGGGTGCCACCGCTGGCTTGTCCAGCAGTGTCTTTGCGGCGATTATGCTTCGCACTGCTGGACAAGCCAGCAGTGGCACCCAACGGTCGCGGCTTTATATCCGCCACCTCATGGCCTCAGTTGACCACGTTGCGAAGCGGCTTACCCAACACGGCGCGGCGGCAGGCCTCGGCGCTCTTGACGCGCATGTCGAGCAGGCCTTGCTCGCTGTAGAAGGCGGAGTGCGGGTTGATGATTACGCGGTGGCAGGCCGGATGGTTGGCGTCGCGCCAGGCGACCAGCAGCGGGTGATCCGCCGCCGGCGGCTCCTGCTCCAAAACGTCTATCGCCGCGCCCGCCAACTGACCCGAGGCGACCGCGTCGGGCAAAGCCGTCGTGTCGACCACCGCCCCGCGCGCCGTATTCACCAGATACGAACCGCGGCGCATCTGGCCGATCCGCTTGGCGTCGAACATTTGATTTGTTTCTTCCGACAACGGGCAGTGAAGGCTGACGACCAGCGATTCGGCCAGCAACTCCTCGATCGTTTCCACGCGGCGGATGCCCTGGGCCTTGTCGTAACCGTCGGGTTTGTAGGGATCGTAAAAAACGACTTCCATACCCAACGCCTTGGCGCGCAAGGCGGTCGCCGTGCCGATCCGGCCCAGGCCGACCACGCCGAATACTTGTCCGCGCAGACGGGTCAGGGGCGCCACCTGCAAGTACGACCAGGGGTCCGGACTGACCTTCATCCGAGAGTTCAGCACGTGCGTACCCCGAGTGAGCGACAGCGTGAAGGCGATTGCCGAATCGGCCACTTCTTCCGAGCCGTAGTCGGGTACGTTTGCCACGGGAATGCCCCGTTCTCGGGCGAAGGGCCAGTCGACGTTGTCGATGCCGACGCCGCCCCGGACGATCAGCTTGCACTTTTCCAGCCGCTGCAGCGTTCTTTGGGTGAGTGTCAACTCGTGGTAGAGAATGATCGCGTCGACCTGCTCGATCCGGCCGACCAGATCGTCTTCCGACCGCGCGTCCAGCGCCTCGACCGTGGCAATATCGTTGAGTATCCCCCGTTCGGGTTCGAGAGCGTCGGTGATGAAATCGGTAATGACAACGTCGAATTTGTCGCTCATGGGCCGTAATTCTCCAGGAATGTTCACCAAACTCCCATCGTTTTGCCGTGGAAACCGCCTTAATCGGCAATCCGGATTCCAATAATGTACGCGACGAGCCTCCAATTGCCAACCGGCCGGAAGACCGTGCCACCCGGCATTTGAACGCGAATTGCCCTGGAATTGCCCGACTATTTTGGTTAACTTGCGCGGATTACGAGAGGTGCCGGCCTGATTTAAGTAAGGCAAGGAGCGAATCGTGCTGAAACTCAAGTGGCTCGTGCCGCTGGTCATCGTGGCGGCGGGTGGCGGGTATTACTACATGAACTACGACGTTGCCGGGTTGGCCGACCGCTTGTTCAAACCGCGCGGCGCCACGCCGAAAGATGCCGCTGACGCCGATCCGGCACCCGATCAGCCGCCGGCCGGGCGGCGGGGTGATTTGATCCGGATCGCCTCGTTCAACTTGGGTATGTTCGATCGGGACAAGCTCAAGCGGCCGCACGTTGCCCGATTCCTGGCCGAGGCAATCCGAGGTTTCGACATCCTGGCCGTCCAGGATATTCGTGCCCGCAATAAAGGAGTGCTGCTCGATCTGGTGGAACTGGTGAACTCCAAATCGCGGCATTACGATTTCGCGACCGCTCCCGGCGTGGGCCGCGACGACACCGAGCAATACGTGGCGTTTCTGTTCGATCGGGCCAGCGTCGAGATCGATCGTCGCACGGTCGGCGCGGTGACCGATCCGGCCGGCCGATTCAGGCAGACGCCGCTGCTGGCCTCGTTTCGGGTTCGGGGACCGGACGCCAAGCAAGCGTTCACGTTCACGCTAATCAACGTCCACGTCGATCTGAACAGCGTTGATTCGAATGGCGCCAAGGAAGAACTCGAACTGCTCGACGAAGTATTTCGCGCGGTCAGAGATGACGGCCGAGGCGAAGACGACATCATAATGCTGGGTGACTTCGAAGCCGACGACCAGGTACTCACTCGCTTCGGAGGGAGTATTGGTCTCAGTTGCGCCATATCGGATGTGCCAAGCACCACGCGAGGCGGTCGGCTCACCGACAACATCCTCTTCAACCGTCACGCCACGATCGAGTTCACCGGCCGGTCGGGCGTGCTGGACATGATGCGCAAATTCAACCTGAGCATGCAGGAAGCTCTGCAAGTCTCGGACCACCTTCCGGTTTGGGGGGAATTTAGCGTCTACGAAGGCGGACAGGCCGGCCACGTAACGAGCGGAGCGAGCGATCCCACCCGATAAGTCTGTTGGTAGGTAGTCTGTAACAGTCGGCGTGATGGGTGCCACTGCTGGCTTGCCCAGCAGTGCGAAGCAAAAGCCCCCGCAAAAACACTGCTGGACAAGCCGGCGGTAGCAACCCGTGGCGGCATAAGACGCTAACTGGCCGTCAAAAATCGCCCCGACTCCCCCCGGCAGCATTCCGAAAAGCCCTATATTTCTTGGGGGGGTCTCTGGAAAAGCGATCCAGTTCAGGTAGAATAATATTAGTTCGCCCGCACGATACCATCTCTTCAAACGGGGGCATTGTCATGAGTTTTCCGGACGAGGATTTCTTCGCCGACACCGATCTGTTTGATCCGTTGCGGATCGAGCGAAGCACGCCGCTCGAAGACGAAGAAGCGGCCTTTGTCGAGTCGCTCTGCCAGGAAGCCACGCCGGGCCCCTTGCTGATCGACGACGACGCCACCGGCGAGGGCTTTGTGGTTGCCACCTTGCCCGACGGCCGGCACGTCATCAGCCTTGCCTGCGATTCGCCCGCCGATAGCCGGCAGACCGCTGAAGCCGACGCGCAGTTGATCTGCCGCTCGCGTTATCTGCTATTGCGACTACTGCGAGATCGGCTCCGCTGGCAGCGCGAGCGAGAAGCGTTGCTCGAGCGGGTCACGGTGCTGGAGGTTTCAACCGAGATAGCCGATCGCGCGTTGGATGAACTCCAACGGATTGACGAGCAGAAGCTTCCCTTGCGCAGCCGATAGCGCTGTACTCATCACGCTCCGCGTGATGCAGGTTCGTCACGCGGAGCGTGACGAGTACGGTGTGCGCTCAGTCGCCAGCCACTCGGCGAAATACCAAGTCTATCCAAACTTTTCACTTGAAATTGGGCCAGCACTTCTGTTATGTTGTTAGTCGTTTGAGCGGTATTGGCGGAGCCTGACAAATACAGGTATCCAAAGAGCCCGCTGCCGGACACGGTCCCGGCGGCGGGTTTTTTTCGTTCTTGGGCCGTGGCCGGTGGTGACCATCATGCTAGCGCCCTCCCTGGTCAAGCAGATTCGAGCCCTTCTGGCCGAAGGCAACTGGAGCCAGCGACAAATCGCCCGAGAACTGGGCGCCAGCCGGGGGACGGTCGGGGCTATCGCGGCCGGCCGGCGACCCGACCACGACCGCCCGCCCCGAGCCAAACAAGAGCGACCCATCCGGCCGATCGGTCCTCCCGAGCGCTGCCCGGGCTGCGGCGGCATCGTTTACATGCCCTGCCGGACCTGCCTCGTTCGAGAAACCGTGGCAAGGCAGTCAATCTCCGCGCGGCGTCAAAGGTCGGCCGAGCCGGAAGGCCCCCTGCAAGTCGACCTGCGCCAGGAGCAGCGCGCGCGATACGAAGAAATGCGCGCCAAACGAAGCTGGGAGTAACCGGCACAAACAGAAGAGGGACAGTCGAAAACTGTGTGCCACTGCTTGCCGAACACATCCTCGTTTTGGAGGAGCCGCAAGCAGTGCTAGTGCTCGGTAACACGCCAATTGATGGGTGGTTGCAGGGTGCCACTGGCGTCTC
>CAZDHN010000525.1:0-4844 GCA_964505115.1 uncultured Planctomycetaceae bacterium | reverse complement strand
CGGATCTCAACGTTGCGTCAAACATTCCCTTGCCGGCACCGGCGCTGATGTTGCATGAAATTGCGCGCAGCGATGCCCAGGAGGAGTTCGTGGCCGAAGCTCGGCAGTGTATTCGCGAAATTCTTCTGCGTAACGATCCCCGCTTCCTGCTGATCGTGGGGCCCTGCTCGATCCACGACATCCAGGCAGGCCGGGAGTACGCGGTCCTGCTACGAGAGTTGAGCGACCGCGTGAGCGAGAAGGTCTTCATCGTGATGCGTTGTTATTTCGAGAAACCTCGCACGTCTATCGGTTGGAAGGGGCTGATCATGGACCCGCGGCTGGACGGCTCGAACGACATCCCCGAGGGGCTGCGAATCGCCCGGCGCTTCCTGGGCGACGTCATCGAACTGGGCGTGCCCACGGCCACCGAGCTTTTGGACCCGATCACGCCGCAATACATATCCGACCTGATCTGCTGGTCGGCAGTTGGCGCCCGAACCACCGAATCGCAAACGCACCGCCAGATGGCTTCCGGACTGTCGATGCCGCTGGGGTTTAAGAACGCCACGCCGGGCAGCATCGCTCCGGCCGTCCACGCCATCGAGGCCGCCCGCCATCCGCAGACGTTTTTGGGGATCAGCGGCGACGGGGTGGCCTCGGCCGTATCGACCACCGGCAATCCCGACTGCCATGTCGTTCTTCGCGGGTCCGACAGCGGCCCGAACTACTCGCCCAAGCACGTGGCCGAGGCGGAACGACTGCTGAAGAAAGCCGGCCTGGACCCGGTCGTGCTGATCGACTGCAGCCACGGCAACAGCGGCAAGGACCCCAATCGTCAGGGCGAAGTGTTGCGCGACATTGTGGCGCAGCGGAGTTCGGGCACCGGCTCGATCATCGGAGCCATGTTGGAAAGCAATATAGTGGCCGGCAAGCAGCCGCTACCCAGTCCAGCCGGCGAGTTGATCCACGGCCAGTCGGTTACCGACGCCTGCATCGATTGGGAGACTACCGAACGGCTCGTGTTGGAACTGGCGGAGAGCTGTTAAGTAAAAGGGATTAGGGATTAGGGATTGGGGATTGGGGAAGGCTACCAGCCACCCACCGAAAAGTAATCGACCATAACACCACTTGGAGATTCTAATGCGTCCCACAATATCTCGACTTGCCGTTGTCTGTATCGTTCTGCAGTTGCCGCTGGCGGCGGCGGCCAAGGATGTTCATGTCTCCCGAAGCGGAAGCGATTCCAACCCGGGCACGAAGGAAAAGCCGCTGGCCACGGTCGAAAAGGCCGTCGAGGCAATGCGTGGCGCGGGGCCGGGAACGATTTGGATCGGCCCGGGCGAATACTATCTGAAGCAGGGTGTCGCGCTGGACGCCAAGCATGGCGGCACCGCCGAGCAACCGCTGGTAATCCGAGGGACCGAGCCGGGCAAAACCCGGTTGTCCGGCTCGCGGGTTGTTGGCAACTTCCGACCGATCTCGGCCGAGGAGGCCAAGCCGTTGATCTCCACCGAAGCCAAGCGGCACGTGCTGGTCGCCGACTTGAAGAGCCAAGGGTTCGCGCCGCTTGAACAGTTGCCCGGGCAACATCGTGCTCACGGCCGGGAGGAAGTGATCTTCGACGATCGGCCGATGCAATCCGCCCGATGGCCCAACGAGGAGTTCGCGGTTTTCGACGAGGTGATCGACCCGGGCGCGTCGAAGATAACGCACTGGGTGCAGCGCGACGTCTACCGGCCCGGCTCGTTCAAGTTTCCCGGCGATCGTCCCAAGCAATGGGACTTCAAACGCGGCGTCTGGCTGCACGGCTTCTGGTGTTACGATTGGTGCGACGAGGTGCTGAAGGCGGCAACCTACAATCCGACCAGCGGCGAGCTGCGGATGGCGGTTAAGCACCATTACGGGATCGGCTCGCCCTGGCGTAAGGACTCGAAGCACCGCTTCTACGCACTGCACGTTTTCGAGGAACTCGACCGGCCCGGCGAATACTACCTCGATCGGCAAGCCGGCCGGCTCTACTTTTGGCCGCCGGGTGACGTGACGAAGAAACGGGTCCAACTGACCTTGTGTCCAAGACCATTGCTCCGGGCCGACGGCGTCGCGCATCTGATCGTTCGCGACCTGACGTTTGAAAACGGCCGCAATGTCGGCGTGGTGCTGAGCAACTGTAAGCACGGCCGGGTGGAGAACTGCCTGGTTCGCAACATGGGCGCCAACGGGATTAGCCTCAGCGGCACCCATATGGCGGCCGTTCGTTGCGAAGTGACGGGCACGGCGTCACGCGGAATCAGCGCCAGCGGCGGAGATCGCAAGACGCTCACGCCGGGCGAGTGCGCCGTCCTCGGCTGCCACATCCACCATATCGGACGACTCGACTGGAACGGAGGCCGTGGCATAACGCTGGGCGGGTGCGGGAATCGCGTGGCAAATAACCTTATCCACCACGGGCCGACCGGCGCTATCTCCTACGGCGGGAACGAGCATCTGCTGGAACTCAACGAGATTCACGACGTTTGTATCCACTATTCCGACGTGGGCGTTTTCTATACGGGCCGCGATTGGTCAAGCCGAGGGAACACGGTGCGATGGAACTACATCCACCACAATACCAACAACCACGGCTCCGGCTCGTCGGCCATCTATCTCGACGATTGCGACAGCGGCGACACGGTAGTGGGCAACATAGCCTTCGGCGGCGTCGGCCGCGGCATACTGCTGGGCGGCGGACGCGACAACATGATTCGAGGCAATATCTTCATCGACCTGCCGGTCGGAATCCACGTCGACGCCCGAGGCCCCCGAGGCATTACCCTCGACAAGCCGGGCTCCTGGAACCTTCTGGCGAAGTGCGAGGCGGTCGGCTACCTCTCGCCGCTTTGGAGCAAACGCTACCCGCGGCTGGCCAAGGTCATGGAAAACAACCCACTGATGCCGATGGGTAACTCGATCCGCGACAACATCCTGATTGGCTGCAAGAAGCCGTTCGCACTGGCCAAGGGCGTGGAGCCGCAATGGCTCGATCGAGAGAACAACCACGAGTGGAACGTGAAGGATTTTCCCTTCCTGCCCGCCGACAGTTCAACCGGCAAGCTCGACCTCTCGAAGCTTCCGACCATCTGGCAGAAGGTGCCCGGCTTCCAGCCGATTCCCATCGACAAAATTGGCCCCAAGGGACTGCGCTAAGGTTCCGCGTCAAAATTACTTGATCAAGTCAATAAGAGTGCCCAGACAGCAGAGGAACGCTAATCTACGGTAATCTTCGCTGATTGTTGCCATTAGTGTCGATTAGCGATGATTAGTGTTCCCTAGAAAATAGTCAACTTATTTTGACGCAGATCCTAGCCGCCGCGTTCAGTGCGGACGGGATTATTGCTGGGTACAACGCTGGTCCGACGAGCGATCAGGTCCTTCACTGTCTTTACGATCAGGTCTTCCGTCTCGATGGCCAGCCGAGTTGGTTTGTCGAAGGTGGGCATCGAACCGTCTACCTCGTAGCCGCCTTGCTTACTGACGCGTCGAGAAGCGATATAGCAGGGCACGTCGTTGGCATAGGCGGTCACCCAAAGGTTAGCGTCCAATTCCTTCTTCAGACGCAACGAATAGTCGACCACCACCTCCCCGGAGAGAAAGACCATGGCCAGATCGTCGCCGAACGTCCACGTCTGGATTGCGTAGGGGAACGAAGTGGGTGGTTGGATGCCGCGATCAAGACGTTCCAGAACAACTCGGGCGTAGTACGCCGGCCGGTTGTTTCCGGCGGCCTGCTTCTCCCATTGGGCTCGGGTGGGGAGTTTATCCAGCGGCAGGCGGATTTGCTTCAAGCGGCATTCCGGCAGCCCTCGAATGGTTCGCAAAGGACCGGCCAACAGACGTTCCACCTCGTCGGCAATCGCTTTGCCGTATTGGTCGACATTCGCTTCCTTGAACGGCCACGGGTTGGCGTCGGCACCGCAACCGATGGAAACCATGGCCGTCACGCCCGGGTGGTTCGACTCGATCGCCTTTTGCGCCGAGCCGGGCCAATCGCCGTGGACCTTGTACGATCTGACGCAGGTCGCGTGGCAGGCGTAGTTGACCAATACCGCGCGAAGTTTGCCTTGGGGATCGGTCACGCAGAGCATGGGCAGATCGTGGTCGACCGGCCCGTCGCGCTGGACGCCAAATCCTACCCACTTGTTGTTCTTCAGCCTGCGCCGATTGCCCGCGAACCCGACCCGACCTTGGGCCCACTTCAAACGACCGGGTTGCCGAGCCGCAATCGCCTCCAGAGCCACCTTTTCCAACAGGTCGGTGAACCGCTCGGTGTATTGGTCGATTCTTGCCTGATGCTCGGGCGGGGTGGGTTGGCCGAAGATGAAGGGAGCGGCGCCCCTCAAACATGGTCCGGCGTGGGTGTGCGACGCACAGACGACGAACCGTTCGCGGCGAACGCCCGCCTTCCGCTTCAACCGCCCGGCGACCTCGTCGACCAGCGCAGCCGGTACAACGCAGTTGTCGACCGTGATCAGCACGGCCGGACCGTCGCGGTCGCCCCCTATCGCCAGGGCTTTGGCCCAAAGCTTCTGAGTGATGCCGATCGACTCCGTCTTGCGAACCGCATAGCCGTTAAGCCGAATCGGTCCCTCGGGCGTGACGTCGATTCGGGCAACGCCCACCGGCACTAACGACTTGCGTTGCGTCGCGCCCGTATCGTTTTCGTCGGCGAAGCCCGTGCATGTCAGGGCCGTCACAAGAAACAACGGTAATAACAATGAGACACACCGCGTCGTGGTCGTTCGCCAGTGGAACATGGGATATGGCCCTCCTTAGGACCGGGCAAGAAATAACTGTCCGATGTCCCCTCGCCCCAATGGGGAGAAGGT
>CAZDHN010000524.1:1340-4860 GCA_964505115.1 uncultured Planctomycetaceae bacterium | reverse complement strand
GCAAATCGCGGTTTGCGCGCTTTTGAGGAGCGGGAAGATGATCGAAGGGGGATTGTGAATGGGCTTGGAACGGGTGGAGGGAAGGCAGGCGGGAAGCTCACGCAAAGTCGCCAAGGAACGCAGAGTCGCCAAGAAGCAGAAAGATGACCAGCATGCGGATTCCCGCTTCACTCTCCTTCTTCTCTTTCTTTGCGCCTCTGCCCTCTTTGCGTCCTTGCGTGAGAATCTTGCTTCCTTTGTGCTTGTCTGAAGGAATCAATCCGTGTTTCATCCACGGCCGAGAGATCCTCGGCCCCTTTCCGGGCAGTTCATTTATTGCGAGTTGTCTGACCCCGCTTTCTTCAGGGTACTGGAACCTCGACACAACGTTTTCCCCTCTTCCCCCTTTCCCATTTCCCCTTACCTCGCTTCCCGTTTTCCCTTGCCCCCAACGTGACACAAACCGCGATCCGCACCCGTCTGAGCTCGCAATCAGTATCGCTCTTGCCGAGACCTTGTGGTGGTGGTAAATTGGTACGTTTGGGTCGTCGATGATTCTCCGCCCCATAGCTCAAGCGATCTTGCCGAGGCCCGGCCGGGCCAAATCTTGGGCCGATTGGGCTCGCCCGACAGGATGAATGGCGTGGGCAGCGTCCGGCGGCAGCCTTTCTTTGTGCCATCACCGCTTGGGCTCGTTGCCGGGCGGCATTTCCCAGTCTGTTGACCATTGCATATTGGTAACACGCTGGCCGTACGGAGCGTTTTGCCGTTTGGCTGTACTGTTACCAAATATCAATAAGAGCCGGTTTCTCGTGGATACGCTGATAAAACAACTACGCAGCATCTTCGATCTGGAATCGTCCGGCCGGGTGATGGTTTTCAGTGCGATTGTCGGCGTGGTTTCCGGCTTGGGCGCCGCGCTGTTCTATTGGGTGCTGAACCATTTCGAGCGGTTCATGCAGGGGGGTATCATTGGATACTACCCCCCCGGTGCGGGCAGCGAACCAGCCTCGCATGCCGTGCAAGTCGACGTCATCTGGTGGGCCGTCCTGCTGGTGCCCACGCTGGGCGGTCTGATTTGCGGCCTATTGGTCTACACCTTCGCCCCGGAAGCGGAAGGGCATGGCACCGACGGCGTGGTCAAGGCCTTTCACCGGCTAAAGGGCTCAATTCGTGCTCGGGTGCCGCTTATCAAGGGGATATCCAGCGCAATAACCATCGGCACCGGCGGCTCGGCCGGCCGCGAAGGTCCGATCGCCCAAATCGGCGCCGGGTTTGGCTCCCTGCTTGCCGATCGGCTGAAGATGAGCGACTGGGAACGACGCATGTTGATGATGGCCGGGGCGGCCGGCGGCATTGGGGCCATCTTCCGCGCACCGCTGGGTGGCGCGCTGTTCGCCGTCGAGGTGCTCTATGCCAGCACGGCAATCGAGTTCTCGGCTATCGTGCCCTGCGTCGTTTCTTCGGTCGTCGCCTACTCGATTTTCTCCGGGATATTCGGGCCGGGGCTCGCTTTTACCACGCCCGATCTGGTCTTCGGCGGGGCACACGAGTTGCCGTTCTATCTGGTCTTCGCCATCATTTGCTCGCTGGCCGGCTACGCTTACGTCTGGATATTCTACGGAATGAGAGACCGCGTCTTTAAGCGGCTGCCGATCCCCAACCACGTCAAGCCGGCTATCGGCGGCTTTCTGCTGGGACTGCTGGCCTTGAACCTGCCGCAGGTAATGTCCGGCGGATACGGCTGGATTCAACAGGCAATCGACGGACAACTCACCTTGGGCTTCATGGCCACGCTGGTCTTCGCCAAGATAATGGCCACCTCGTTCACAATCTCATCCGGCGGAAGCGGTGGCGTCTTCGCGCCCTCGCTGTTTATCGGGGCCATGCTGGGTGGAGCCTACGGAACCTTCTGTGGGGACCTGTTCCCCGATCTGGCGCCCGAACATGCGACCTTCGTCTTGGTGGGCATGGGCGGGTTCTTCGCCGGAGTTGCCAAGGTGCCGCTTTGTGCGTTGGTCATGGTCTCCGAAATGAGCGGTTCCTACGACTTGCTGGTGCCGCTGATGCTGGTCAGCGTGATCAACGTGGCCCTGCTCTCGCAACGCTGGTCGCTATACGAGGAGCAGGTCTCCTCGCTAATCGACAGCCCGGCGCACCTGGGCGATTTCGTCGTCGATGTGCTCGAAGGGATCAAGGTCCGCGAGGTCTACCAGCGCGACCGCAAACCTTGCCTTATCCACGAGGGGATGACGCTCTCGAAGGTCCTGCACGTGGTGGCCGGCGCCAGTGCCAGCTATTTCCCCGTCGTTGACGAGGAGGACCTGCTGGTGGGCATATTCTCTCTTCACGATATCCGCTCGTCGCTGGTCGGGGAAGACGCCGGTGACCTGATCCTGGCCTCCGACATAGCTACCACGCCCGTCGCCACGGTCACCGCCGAAGACAACATCCACACCGCCTTGCGGCTCTACACGCAACGGCAGATCGCCGAGCTACCGGTCGTCGACCCGGAGAATCCCCGCCGCGTAATCGGCATGCTCCAGCGTGGCGAGGTCATAAACGCCTACGACCAGCAAGTCACCATCTTGCGCGGCCGGCGAAGATAGCGCATAATGTAGCCGGATTCGCAAGAATTCGGTTCTTCGCATCACGGCTGAATTCTTGCGAATCCAGCTACCACACTGCCACCATGGTGAGAATAGCCGCCAGCGGAAGTTGGCGGTTGCTTTGCGGCTCAATCACACCCTCCAACTGAAACTGGCATCACGGCTGAATTCTTGCGAATCCAGCTACCACACTGCCACCATGGTGAGAATAGCCGCCAGCGGAAGTTGGCGGTTGCTTTGCGGCTCAATCACACCCTCCAACTGAAACTGGTGTGCCAGCCAACCGCCAGCTTCCGCTGGCGGCTACTGTCGAATCACTACGCACTGGTTAGATGAATGCTGACTCACTTTGCAGCAGAAACCCTTCTGGCATCAAGGATATCGCAATGCCGCATCGAACTTGGAAAATGATCGTTCTGGTTGCCATCTTCTCTCTGCCGCGGGCGGCAATCCGCTGCTGGCCCGGGCCCGAACGGTCGAAAACCAACTCTTCCTCGTCACCAGCACCTACAGTACGATGGAGGACTGGATGAAGTCGGGCGTAATCGACCGACGGGGTGATTGGCTCGTGCAGGGCTGTGTTGATTGATTGCCAAGTTTAGGTAGTGGAGTCTGAATTAGCAACGGTTATGGGTGCCACTGGCGTTTCGCCAGTGCAATACAAATCGGAGCTTGCTTGCTGGTGTTCCGGGAGATCGTCAGGCGTATATGCGGATTCCCGCTTGTGCGGCCACAAGTTGGTAGACGCGAGACGGGCTCTGGGAACAGCAACGAACAAGCTCCGAGCTAATCAGCACTGGCAAGATGCCAGTGGCACCCAATGCCGGGCTGCGTTGATTGACGGGCCAAGTTTAGGTAGTGGAGTCTGAATTAGCAGCGGTTATGGGTGCCACTGGCGTTTCGCCAGTGCAATACAAATCGGAGCTTGCTTG
>CAZDHN010000524.1:0-1240 GCA_964505115.1 uncultured Planctomycetaceae bacterium | reverse complement strand
CGCTTGTGCGGCCACAAGTTGGTAGACGCGAGACGGGCTCTGGGAACAGCAACGAGCAAGCTCCGGGCTAATCAACACTGGCAAGATGCCAGTGGCACCCAATGCCGGGCTGTGTTGAGTGATGACCTTAATCTAGTTGGAAGGCAAGCAAATGAATCAAGACGCATCGGACGTGAACGCGCGGCTGGAACTGGCCGTCGAGATCGCCCGCGAGGCGGGCAACATTACGTTGGATTACTTCCGCCGCGACGACCTGGAGGTGGAACGTAAGGACGACGATTCGCCCGTGACGGCCGCCGACCGGCAGGCGGAAGAGCATCTGCGCCAGCGTATCGCGGCGGCCTTCCCCGACGACGCCATCCTCGGCGAGGAGTTTTCCGATCGGTCGGGCAGCAGCGGCTATCAATGGATTCTGGACCCGATCGACGGCACCAAGTCGTTCATCCACGGCGTGCCGCTGTACGGAACGCTGATCGGCGTGGAGTACGAGAAGCAGAGCGTGTTGGGCGTGATTCGCATCCCGGCAACCGGCGAGTGCGTTTACGCGGCAACCGGCGGCGGGGCTTGGTACACGTCGGGCGACGACGAGCAGCCGCGGCCGGCCCGAGTCTCCAACCGCCGAACGCTTGCCGAAAGCCTCTTCGTGACCAGCGAAGTGCTCAGCTTCGATCAACTCGGCCGCCGCAAGGCCTACGACACGCTCCAGGCAATCGCCCGGCTCAGCCGCACCTGGGGCGACTGCTACGGCTATATGATGGTGGCCACGGGCCGGGCCGACCTGATGGTCGATCCGATCATGGCCGTCTGGGACGCCGCCTCGATGCTGCCCATCCTGGAAGAGGCCGGCGGCACCTTCACCGACTGGCGAGGCCGGGCGACAATCCACGCCGGCGAAGGAATCGCCACCAACGGCCATATCCTCGAAGAAGTGCTAGCCATCACCCGAGCAGTCCAGTAGGGATTGGTGAACTCAACTCTTATAGCCGGGCCAGTCGAGCGTCTCCGCCCAAATCACGGCTCCTTCTCGCATGAACCAGACGCGGATTCTTCCCGGCTGGGAGAAAAACTCCTGGGGCAGGTCCAGGTGCAGTTGTCGCTTGTCGATCGCCCAGGAGTCCAACAGGCAGAAGACGCTGCCGACGGCCGGCTTCGAGCGGCGGGCCTCGCTAGGACTGAGATTAGGATGGGAGCGTTTCAGATTTGCAGGAGAGAATGATAGCAAAGCTGGCACTATGGATTG
>CAZDHN010000523.1:0-4868 GCA_964505115.1 uncultured Planctomycetaceae bacterium | reverse complement strand
ACAACCGCTATCGTGCTAGCAAAAAAAACAACCCGCGGAAAATCGGGCTTGCCCGGTGCCATTGCTGGCTTGTCCAGCAGTGCGAGGAATGAGATCCTGCCGATACACTGCTGGGCAAGCCAGCAGTGGCACCCAACGCTCGAAACTCCCTATCGTACGAGAAGAAACCAATGACCGCGCAAGGTGAACTCGCTCCCCAAACCGACAAGAAGATCGACATGACCACCTCACCCGAAGGGCTGACTCAGGAAGAGGTTCGTAACCGCCTGGAGCAATACGGCTACAACGAGCTGCCCGAGACGAAAGAGAACCCGTTGTTGAAGTTCCTTTCGTACTTCTGGGGCCCGATCCCCTGGATGATCGAGGCGGCGGCGATCCTCTCGGCGGCCGTAGCGCACTGGGCCGATCTGTGCATTATCCTCGTGCTGCTGGTGGTCAACGCGATAATCGGCTTCTGGGAGGAGTTTCAGGCGGGCAACGCAATCGCCGCGCTGAAGCAGAAGTTGGCCCTCCGCGCCCGAGTGATGCGCGAAGGCAAATGGAGCAGCGTGGCCGCCAGGGAACTCGTGCCCGGCGACCTCATTCGGCTGCGGATCGGCGACGTCGTGCCGGCCGACGGCAAGCTGCTCGAGGGCGATCCGATTCACGTCGATCAATCGGCGCTGACCGGCGAATCGCTGCCGGCGAATCGCAAGACGGGCGAGGTCGTCTTCTCCGGATCGGTAGTGAAGCAGGGTGAGATCGAGGCTCAAGTGGAAGCCACCGGAAAGAGCACCTACTTCGGCAAGACGGCCCACCTGATCGAAACGGCCCAGACCAAGAGCCACTTCCAACGTGCCGTGCTGAAGATTGGCGACTACCTGATCGTTCTGGCGGTCATTCTGGTGAGCCTGATCCTGATTGTTGCCCTCTTCCGGGGCGACCCGATGGCGACCACGCTGCAATTCGCACTCGTCCTTACCGTGGCCGCCGTGCCGGTGGCTCTGCCCACCGTGCTTTCGGTTACCATGGCGGTGGGTGCTCGGATTCTCGCCCGCTCGCAAGCCATCGTCAGCCGGCTGGCTTCCATCGAGGAGTTGGCGGGCATGGATGTCCTCTGCTCGGATAAGACGGGCACGCTAACCCAAAACAAGCTGACGCTGAACGATCCGTTCCTGATCGAGGGCGTTAGCCGCGAGCAGGCGATTCTCGCCGCCGCGCTCGCCTCGCGAGCCGAGGACCAGGATCCGATCGATCTGGCGGTTATCGGCGGCCTGACTGACGGCGAGGATATGGCGGGCTACGAAGTGGTCCACTTTCGGCCGTTCGACCCGGTGCATAAGCGGACCGAAGCCACGGTCAAGCCGGCAGACGGCTCGCGGTTCCAGGTAACCAAGGGCGCGCCGCAGGTGATTCTGGACATGTCGGCCAATGCCGACGAGGTCCGCGCGGCCGTGGACGAGGCGATCAACCAGTTCGCCTCGCGCGGGTTCCGCTCGTTGGGCGTGGCGCGGACCGACCAGCAGGGCCAATGGCAGTTCCAGGCCGTGCTGCCGCTTTACGATCCGCCGCGCGAGGATTCCAAAGAAACCATCAAGATTGCCCAGCAGATGGGTGCTCGGGTGATGATGGTCACGGGCGACCAGCTTGCGATTGCCAAGGAAACCGCCCGACAGTTGGACCTGGGCGACGATATCCTGGACGCCAGCATGTTCGACGAGGCCAAGGGGCATCAACTGGGCGAACTTTCCGACTTGATCGAGCATGCCGACGGCTTCGCCCAGGTCTACCCGGAACACAAGTATCACGTGGTCGACGTTCTGCAACAGCACGGTCACGTGGTGGGCATGACCGGCGACGGCGTAAACGACGCACCCGCCCTAAAGAAGGCGGAAGTGGGAATCGCCGTCTCCGGCGCGACCGACGCCGCCCGGGCGGCCGCCGACATCGTGCTGCTTTCACCCGGCCTTTCGGTCATTATCAACGCCATCACGGAGAGCCGGCAGATCTTCCAGCGGATGACCAATTACGCGATCTATCGCATTGCCGAGACGATTCGCGTGCTGCTGTTCATGACGCTGGCCATCCTGGTCTTCAACTTCTATCCCGTCACGGCAGTGATGATCGTGCTTCTGGCGCTGTTGAACGACGGTGCCATCCTCTCGATCGCCTTTGATCGGGTCAAAGCCTCCGAGCAGCCGGAAACCTGGAATATGCCCAACGTGCTGGGCGTGGCCACCGTGCTGGGTATCGTGGGCGTGGCGGAATCGTTCGGGCTGTTCTACCTGGTGGAACGGTACTTCGGACTTCAGCAGGACGTGATCCAATCGATGATGTACCTGAAACTCTCGGTGGCCGGACACCTGACGGTCTTTGTCGCCCGAACCCGGGGACCATTCTGGTCGATTCGGCCCGCCAAGGCACTGTTCTGGGCAGTGGTTGGAACCCAGGCCGTGGCCACGCTGATCGCGGTGAACGGCATCTTCATGGCGCCGATCGGTTGGAGTTGGGCCGCGTTCGTCTGGGGCTTCGCCCTGGCCGGCTTCCTCCTGGAAGACCTCGCCAAACTGGCCGCCTACCGGATCCTCGACCGCACGAAGCCGGCTGTCATCAGCGAAGCCCGACGCTGCGGATCCCCACGCTGAACTGACGGGCGCCACGGAAGGGGACAGGTCCATGTTTTCGGTCAACGATGGATCAAGAATGCGTCCATTAGCCGAAAAATGGACCAGTCCCCACTCCCGACTATCCACGCCGCAACACTGAGTGAAGATCAAACCACCGTGTCTGCTCTTCCGTGTTTTCCAGCTGCTTTTCGAGTTCAATCAGGTCTTCGTCGGCTCTGTTCAATTCTGCCTGGAGTCGTTCGACAACGGCTTTCTGCCGCTCCACGGCACGTCCGAGTTGCTCGATGTGCATAACACCTCCCGCAAAAAAGGGAACGCCGGACTAAGGCTGCTCCCGGAACCCTTGCAATGGGCAATGTGAACAGCACCTAGCCGACGTTCCCAAACGGGAACGCGGTCCAAGCACTGCTTCACATTTCAAGAGCCCAAGGGCTCGGGTTGCAATTTTCCGAGAAGCAGATACTCGACGCACGTTGGCGTCAATCAAATTGTCATCATGATTCTATCATTCAGACGCCCGCAAGGCAAGCGGGCAACCCGCACGCCCAGGAGAACCGCGAAGTCGCGAAACGAGAGGCTAAACACTGGTACTTCATCCCCTGAACGGTTACGCGTTTCACTCGCGCTAGATGACCACGTTCATGCCGAAGAGCCGGGCGAATTGGCGGAGGCGTCTGGCGTGTTTGCCCAGGAAGAGCACGTTGTGGTGTCCCTTGACGTCGCAGGCGTCGCCGCGTTCGTTGATCGTTATCTCGACGTTCGTGCGGCAGCCGCCAACCGGCGGCATGGGATACGACTTGACCACTTCGCCCGAATAGATGAGCATTCCCGGGGCCTTGCCGGGCACGTAGTTGGCCATGGTCACCTGGTCGCCCTTGTGCCAGAAGACTTGCGGCACGCAAGTCGGATCGTTGGTGTGGGCGAAGCTTCGCAATAGGTGAGGGGAGGCCGCTTCGTCCGGTCCGCTTAACCTCGTGGGGCAGGTGCAATGCGAGGCGAAGTAGTGGTTCGCTTCCGTCTCGAAGCAGGGGTTGTGCTGGAAGCCCGGCCTGTCGAAAAGCTCTTGCACCAGCATCAATGTGAGCGTGGCGGCCAGATCGTTTTCGCAGCCGGCGGCGATGCCCTGGTCGCGGAAGGTCATGAAGCTCATGCAGGGCATCATTTCGCCCCGCCGCAGGCAGTCCATCATGATCGCGTCGCCCTGCTCTTCCGCCAGGATTCGCTTGTTGGCGAAATGCACTTGTGCCGCGGCGACAATTGCCGCGTCGGACGGTTCGATGCACTTGTAGGCGTCTTTGAGGAACGTCCGGGCGAGGTCCTTCACGGCGGCGTCGATTTCGGTGCGTTCGACCTCTTTCTCGAACCGCTTGATCGAAACGCGGCGAACCTTGGTTCCCCAGAAGGGCACGGTTGCGTCTTTCGTTTCGCCGCCGCCGGCCACGCTAATGATGCGGCTGTCTTGTATCGTCCGCCACGCCCGGAACATCTTCATGGCGTAGGCCAGCGCGGAGAAGTTATCCAACGATTGGATCAGATGCACGCCCGGCCTGCGATACTGCTTGACCGACCCGTGCTTAACGCCCAGGCAGGAAAAGACGACCGATGGAATGCCGGGTGCCGAGGGCGCCTTGCCGCGGGCCGAGGGCGCCTTGCCGCGGGCCGACGTGGGCCGCATCTCGGCGAGGATGGCGTCGACCTGGGCGAAGGACTCGTGATGGAAGGGGATAAGCAGCAGGCCGTCGGGCCGGGAGCGTTTCACCCGGGTGATGAACTTTGCCACGCTCCCCTGGGAATCGAGCGGTTTTTCTTCCATCTCGATTTTTATGCCGAGACTTTTTTCGATCTTCTCGATTTCCGCCATGTAGCGCCGCTGGCGGCCTTCGGCGTTGAAATCGATTCCCGGCCAGCTCCACCATTCACCTTGCAGTGTTTCGGAGGGTGGATAGAGAAAAGCGCCCTGGATCGTGGCGGCTCGCTCGTCGGAGTCGTCCGATCGGTCGATGTCGTCGTCGGCCAGGCTGGTGTAGTTGAGTGCCATCCCGCCGGCCGCGCCCATCGCGCCCATTGCTCCCAAAAAATCTCGCCGACAGCAGCCGCACCCGGTTTGCTCCTCGGAGCGTTGATGTTCCATTGAGAGGCCTCCCAATGCTACTTGGTTCATGCCGAAAGAGCCGCTGGCAACTAGTAATCGGTAACAGCACAGCATGCTTGATGGGTGCCACTGGCGTCTCGCCAGTGCAATACAAACCGGGGCTTGCTCGT
>CAZDHN010000522.1:0-4872 GCA_964505115.1 uncultured Planctomycetaceae bacterium | reverse complement strand
CAGAAACCGGATCGAGGGCTACCGAATGTCCGAATACGACACGATTCTCACGGCCGCATCGCATCTTCCCGTGGCGGATCGGCTTCGGTTGATCGACGACCTGGCGGCATCCGTCCCCGACGATCAACCACCCGCGCTGTCCGAAGCGTGGCTGGGTGAGATCGAGCGGCGATCGGCGGAACTCGACGCCGGAGCTGTCGCCCCGGAGCCCTGGCCCGAGGTGCGAAGTCGGCTCTTCCAGAAGCTTCAAAAGCACGGGGGAGAAAGTGCGGATTGACTTTCATCCGGAGGCAACCCGCGAGTTGGAGGATTCCTTCGATTGGTACGCCGCGCGTAGCCCGGCCGCGGCGCGCGGGTTCGCACTTGCCGTCGACGCGTCGCTTCGGAAGATAGGCGACAATCCAGAACGTTTCCCAGGGATTGATCGCCGGCATCAGACGTCTAGCGTCGAGAGATACCCATTCCAAGTCGTGTTCCGCAACGACGGCGACAGGATCTATATCGTCGCGATTGCACACGCCAAGAGACGGCCGGGATATTGGCGTGATCGTATATGAGGTGCGAAGCCAATCCCATTTGCTCCATTTGGCCAAATTGTTACCGATGATCTACTCTTCCGGTGGGTGCAATTTGGCGCGGATTGAGGCCAGGCGTTTGGCCAAGTCGCGTTCGAATCCGCGGTCGACCGGCCGGTAATACTCCCGCTCAACGCCCAAATAGTCCTGCGCGGCCACGCCGTCGGGGTGATCGTGGGCGTATTGGTAGCCCTCGCCGTGCCCCAGCCGCTTGGCGCCCTGGTAGTGCCGATCGCGCAAATGGACCGGCACCGGCAGCAGCCGGTTCTCGCTGATGTCGTGCCGGGCTTCCCCGATTGCCAGCGTGGCCGCGTTCGATTTCGGCGCGCAGGCCAAATAGGTGACCGCCTGGGCCAGCGTCAATTGGCACTCCGGCAACCCGACCAGTTCGCAAGCTTGCGCTGCCGCCACTGCTAGCTGAAGCGCGGCCGGATCGGCGTTGCCCACGTCCTCGCTGGCCAGAATTACCAGCCGCCGGGCCAGGAAGCGGACGTCTTCGCCCCCTTCGAGCATTCGGGCCAGCCAATAGATGCCCGCGTCGGGGTCGCTGCCGCGGATGCTCTTAATTAGCGCGCTGATCGAATCGTAATGCGTGTCGCCCGCCCGATCGTATTGGACCGCCTTGCGCTGGACCGATTCGGCTGCCAATGGGCGGGTGAATTCGATGGGCGACGTATCGGCCGAGAGCACTCCGATTTCCAAAGCGGATAGGGCCCGCCGCGCGTCGCCGTCGCTTACCTCGGCTAGGAACTCCAGTGCGTCGTCGTGCAGATTAACTTCGTAGTCGCCCAGCCCGCGCTGCTTGTCGGCCAAGGCGCGCCGCATGAGCGTCTTGATCTGCTCGGTCGAGAGCGGCTCGAACTGGAACACCCGGCTGCGGCTGACCAAAGGGCTGTTGATTGCGAAGAAGGGGTTCTCGGTCGTGGCGCCGACCAGCACCACGACGCCGTGCTCGACGTCGGGCAACAGCACGTCCTGCTGGGCTTTGTTGAAGCGGTGTATTTCGTCGATAAACAGCAGCGTCTTCTGGCCGCTGGCGGAAAGGCAATCGCAAGCGTCGGTCAGGATCTCGCGCAGCTCCTTTACGCCGCTGGTGACCGCGCTGAGTTGCCGAAACCGGCTGCGGCTCTCGCCGGCGAGGAGTCGGGCAAGAGTTGTCTTTCCCGTGCCGGGCGGGCCGTAAAAGATGACCGAACCCAGCCGATCGGCCTTCAGCAGCCGGCGGAGCAGCTTCCCTTCACCCAGAAAATGTTCCTGGCCGACGAACTCATCGAGTCTGGCCGGCCGCATCCGTGCCGCCAGCGGCTGAGCCTTGAGCCGGTTAGCTTCCTCACTAGCTTCAAATAGAGACATAAGGCAACTCGCAACAAATGATCTACAGGGAAACGGGCCGGGAAGACAACGAATGCCAGCCGCGAGTAGTGTAGGGTGGGTCGAGGGAAACGAGCCCCACCGGCCTTGGCTGATTGCATGGTGGGGCTCGTTTCCCTCGACCCACCCTACGACTACTAGCTGCAAATAGAGACATACGGTTAAGCTTTCTCAACAATCCGGTTCCAGCGGCTCGCCGTTGGGTAGGAGTTCTTCCAACGGGCAGCCCTGGCACTTGGGCGTCTTGCGGCAGTGCCGGTGGCCGACGTGGACCAGAAGCGCGTGGTACTCGTTGTAAAGCGAAACGTCCCGCTCCAGGCCGCTCTCGAAGTGGTCCTTGATCGTATGGTAATCGGCGTTGAAGTCGATCCAGCCGTGTCGGGCGAGCACGCGGTGAGTGTACGTGTCGACGACAAACGTGGGCAAGTGGCCGCCGTAAAGCAAAATCGAATCGGCCGTTTCCGGGCCGATGCCGTTAACGCCCAGCAACTCCTCGCGCAAGGTGTCGATGTCAGTGGCGAACATCGCCTCCAGCGAGCCGTCGTGGTTCTCCATGATGTAGGCCAGCAGGTTTCGCAACCGGCCGGTCTTTATGCGGAAGTATCCGGCCGGCCGCAGCAATTCCTGCAATTCTTCCGGCGGAACCGCATAGAGCGCATGCGGTTCGAGCAGATCTTGCCGGCGGAGGTTCTCGATCGCCTTCTCGACGTTTTTCCAATTGGTGTTTTGCGTGAGGACGGCACCGACGATCACCTCGAACGGCGATTCGCCCGGCCACCAATTCCGAGGGCCGAAGGCTTCGAGCAGTCGATCGTAAATCTGCTGGAGTGTAATGGACATAGTCGCTAGTGGTCTGTATCGGCCACGGTGATGGGTGCCACTGCTGGCTTGTCCAGCAGTGTGTAGGTTATGCTTTAGCATAACATTGCGTTGGAGTGCGTTATGCTGAAGCATAACCTACTGCGTTCGCACCGCTGGGCAAGCCAGCAGTGGCACCCGATAACCACCCGTCAAACAAGACGTAACAGACCACTAGTTTAGCGACCGGCAGCCGTTGGGGATAGCGGCACGCTGTTCTCCCGCCGAACGGGGCATCCCGCTGGCAATTGCATTGGGTAACCGTTCACGGCGTGAAATACCCGGCTAAACGCAATACCGTTCGTGATTCACTGTTAGCCCGGTCGCCTGCGACCGGCTTGTGCGGCGGATTCCCCGGTTTTCCGGTCGCAGGCGACCGGGCTAACATCAATTCCCGCGAAACACGAATAGTATTGCGGCTAAACGGCACTGGTTTTTGCGTCTTTGCCTGAGAATCCTCCTTCGGTATGATAAGGGCCCGAGGCGACTGGGATTTCGTGAATTCGCAAGGCCCCTGTAAGAGTATTTCCGTCAATGGCAACTGCCCCACCTCGTCACAATCCTCTGGCCCGGCTGGCTGCCGGATACTGGGTCGAGTCGCGCCGGCCGCTGGCCAGCCTGGTGTTTATCTCGCCGCTCTTGATTGTCTACGAGATGGGTGTTCTACTGCTGGGGCCCCAGGCGGTCCGCAACGGGGCCGATGCCTGGCTGCGGCAACTGCTCGATTGGATGGGGTTCGGGCAGTACTTTCTCCTGCCGTTGCTGATTGTCTGCATTCTGCTGGCCTGGCATTACTCCGTGCGGCAACCCTGGAAAATTTCCAGTGGGTTGCTGTCGGGAATGCTCGTGGAATGCCTGCTGCTGGCGTTCTGCCTGCGTTTGATTTTGCAGTTGCAGGGCACGATAATGCATTCATTGGCCGGACCGGTTCCGGTTTCGGTCCAGACGGCAGCGCTTCTGAGCATTTCCAGCGTTACCCGCAATCTGGTTGGGTATCTGGGCGCCGGTATTTACGAAGAGCTGGCCTTCAGGCTGGTGTTGCTGTCGGTGCTAGCCTGGGTTGTACGCCGGTTGGGTGCGGCACCGCGACCGAGTCTGGTGCTGGCCGTGTTGCTGTCTAGTCTGATGTTCGCGGCCGCGCATTACGTGGGGCAATACGGCGACCCGGTAGATTGGGCCAACTCGCGGTTCTGGTTTAGTTTCGTCTTTCGTTGCGTGGCCGGCGTATTCTTCAGTGTGTTGTTTATCTACCGCGGATTCGGCATAGCGGCCGGTACCCATGCCGGATACGACATTCTGGTGGGCTTGAATTGAACGCCGACCGAAGGCGGATCGGCCGCCGCAAAACCAAATCGTCAGTTCTTGTCAAGCCCGGTTTCATGTGATTCCACGAAGTTGAAAAAGACCCTTTGTCCTTCTTGCGGGCGAAGTCTATAATGGGCCCATTCAAAGTGACCAACGGCCCCCTGGGCATAACATACAGAGAAGGGGAAGTTGTCGTGCTAACTACCCGTCCCAAGGTTGCGGAGTTGGTTTTCCAACTCTACGGCCGACCGCTGCATCCGGAACTCTTTCAAGTCTACCAAACGCGAACCGTCAAACGCGGCGATTACGAAGCCAAGGTTGATATTACCGGTACCGGCCACGTGGTGAAGTGGCGTTACGCCGGCCTGACCTTGACCGAAGTTGCCACCTCGGCCCTGAATCCGCTGCCCGAACGACGCCGGCTCTTGTCCTACCGGCTACAGGGCCAGCGCAGCGATCGAGTGGAGTGCCGCGGCGGCGTTTGCTATCAGGTTAGCTTCCAACTCGAAACGGTCGACCGGGAAGTCTTCTGGATATTCCAGGAAGAACTGGCCGCCGACGGCCAACGGCAGGGAATGCTGCACAAATTCGATTCCAGCGGCCGCATGGCGCTGGGCGCGTTGAGCTACATCAACGTCGAATCGCGCAACCGCAAGCTCCTGGTCCAGGCCTTCCACACCTTTCCCGACGACTACGCCATCGTCAAGAGCCAGTCGATCTTCGAGTTGCCCTGAAACTCCGCGGGTGAAGTCGTGGACGTTTG
>CAZDHN010000521.1:0-4878 GCA_964505115.1 uncultured Planctomycetaceae bacterium | reverse complement strand
GGTTAGCAGGAAACACACATAAACAACATTTTCATCAGGCCACCCCCGGCCCCTCTCCCAAAGGGAGAGGGGACCTTCCGCTCGCCCCCAATCCCCAATCCCCAATCCCTAATTCCTAATTCCTAATTCCTAATCCCTAATCCCTCGTCCCCAATCAAACAATTATCTATCAGCCGGGTGCCGTCGATTTGCACGGCCACGGCGACCAGGGTCGGGCGTTCGACGACGGTAACCGGTTCGAGCGTGTCGGGATCGACCAGGGCAATGTAGTCGATTTTCGCGTCCCCGGCCATCGCAATCACCGCACGCATCTTCTCGGCGATTGCCCGGGCACTGCGCTGGCCCTGCTCGACCAGTTCGCCGGCCAGACAAAGGCTCTTCCAGAGTACCAGTGCTCGTTGTCGGGCGTCGGGGCTCAGGTAGGCGTTTCGCGAACTCATGGCCAGCCCGTCCGGCTCGCGGACGATTGGGCAGACGCGGATCTCGATCGGCACGTCCAGGTCGGCCACCATCCGCTTGATGACCAACGCCTGTTGGTAGTCTTTTTGTCCAAAGTATGCCACCTGGGCGCCCACCATGTTGAACAGCTTCAACACGACGGTGGCAACGCCTCGGAAGTGCGAGGGCCGATGCGCGCCTTCCAATGGCTGGGCGACCGAGCCGACTTCAACCCAAGTGGCGTGGTCCGGCCCGTACACTTCGCCCTCGGACGGAACCAGCACGAAGTCCGCCCCGCAATCGGCCAGGGCGGCCATGTCGGCCTCAAGCGCGCGGGGGTATGCGTCGAGATCCTCGCCGGGCCCAAACTGGCTCGGGTTGACGAAGATGGTGACCACCGTACAGTCGCATTCGGCCTTTGACGCCCGAACCAGACTGAGATGCCCCTCGTGCAACGCGCCCATCGTCGGCACCAGGCCGATTGTGCCGCCCGACCGGCGAACTCCAGCGAGCGACGCGCGCAGCTCGGCGACCGTTCTTACCAGTTTGGGTTCGGGTGATGTCGGGCTCATTGGGGTCTCGGTCTGTTTCTAACCCAATACCGTTCGTGTTTCGCGGGAATTGATGTTAGCCCGGTCGCCTGCGACCGGAAAACCGGGGAATCCGCCGCACAATCCGGTCGCAGGCGACCGGGCTAACAGTGAATCACGAACGGTATTGTGTTTCTAACCGCTCAGCATCGCTTGCATTGCCGCCCGTACTTCGCGAAACGTCTCGTCGGGGTTGTCGTCGGCCGACCGTAGCAGAGGCCCTTGGTCGGGCATTTCGGCCTGGGCAAGGATCGAACGGCGAATCTCTTCCAGACGCTCTACCGTAAGCCGATTTTCCGGACCGCGGCCGCGTCGGGCGATTCTCTCGACGAGCCGCTCGCTCGGCGCGTCCAACAGGACGATCAGCCTGGGCCGGACAACGTCGCGCTTGGCCGCCGACCAGGCACGCTGGAACCGGTCGAACTGCTCGGCCGCTAGCCACACTCGGGCAAAAGCCGCCGATTGATCGAACCAGAAGTCGCTGACCGTTACCCCGGCCGTTTCGGTCCACGCCGGATCGTCGGCCGCCAACAATCGGGCTCTCTGGGTGAGAAATTCTAACTCCGTCTCCCACGCCTGACCAGCCGGGTTGGCGTAAAAGGCCCCCAATCGATCCAAATCGAACTCCTCGGCAATAAGGCGAACCGACGCCTCCTCGGCCAGCCGCTCCGCCAGATGCGTCTTTCCGGCGCCAATCGGACCGGCGATTGCCAGGTAGGGAACCGTACTGTCGAGATGTTCCAACAGCCGGGCGATTGTCCAGCCGGTCGTCGGGTGGACCATCTCGGCCGCTATCTCGACGGCCGGTTCCAATACGAAACGCCGCCAGGCCATTCTCGGGTGGGGTAACACGAGCGAAGCCGTCGCAAGCGTCAGCCGGTCGTAGAGAAGAAGGTCGAGGTCGATCGTGCGCGGCCCCCAACGCTCCTGCCGCCGGCGACCCAGTTCGATCTCGATCCCCCAGAGCACTTCCGCCAAGCAAAGCGGTGCCAGCGGGGTCTCCAGCGTTACGGCCCCGTTCAAGTAGGGCGGCTGACCCGCCGGACCGCCGCTCGGCACGGTCTCGTGCCAACGGCTAGTGCTCCTCAGCGAGATGTCGGGGTGGGCGGCGATCAGCGTCACCGCGCGGTCCAATGTCTGGAGTCGGTCAGCCAGGTTAGCCCCAAGACCAATCAGACAGGTGGGCATGTGCTAGGTCTTCGCTTCTGGCTACCGCTGGAGTTTCCGCGGCGGACGGGGACCGGGATATCGAGCCTGGACGTTGCCGGGCATGGCACGGTTGACCTGCCCGGCCCCGGCTGGACTGGTCGCCTTCCGCATTGCGTTATCCGGACAGTCCTCCATCGCTCCTTGCTGGTAGGCGAAGAATCCCACCGGCTGGTGCGGGGTGGCGTGCCAGGGATAATCGAACAAATGGCGGTAGTTGTACGGTTGGCGGTAGTAGTAGCCGTGGAAAGCCGGATAACGGTGAATCGTGCGACTGCTTCCCGGATAGCAGCCAAAATGTGGGCTGTAGCAGGTCTGCGGCATGGGGCCAAGCACGTCCCAGAACCAACTGGACAACGGGTAACGGCGAGCGACTTGACCGGTGCCACCGCACTCTTCACACCCCTCGACGTATTCATCCTGCGTAACTGCCTCGGCGGCCTGATTCGAAGGGGCCTGATCCACCGGGGCCTCGAGGGGCTGATCCGCACCGGTAACCATCAATAATGTCAGCAAAATAGCGTGCATCGATTTGGTCCTCCGACCTATCTACCTGACTGGCGTGCCTCTGATGGGGTCTAGCTCCCGACTCACGTGCGGGGCAAATCGCTCTTGGCGGACTCACCCCCTCGTTTGGCTGAGCAATGCGCGCCATGGCAGCGCGGTCACTCGTAATAATGGATCGGTCCGAAACAATCGTTGAATCAACTTTGATCGTCGCAATAGGCACTTCCCCCCCCTCTAGCCCGAACACCCCATGCCCCCAGGGTCCGCGCAAATTCCGGTTGTTCCTGTTAATGTCCCTTTGCGCACCTCTGTTACGATCTTTTTTCGCTGCCAACCCAGATTTACACTTGCGACTTTGGGTAGTCTGACTAGACTGGAGTTCCTAGAGGGCTTAGGTAGCGTTCTCGTTAGCTGGGTTTTTGCCCGTTTCCCACAAGGAACACAAGGCGGCAGGGCCGCCAACCAAACCGGTGCTACCGCACCCAGGCAAGACCCCGCTCCCGTTGGTCGCTGCACTAAGTCAAAAACTTAACGATCCTTGAAGTTGGTAATACAAGAACACGCCTGGAACGGACGTTCGGCCACATTCCGGCCGGCTTTCACGAAGTCAACTGAACAAGAAGGGTGCTCCACGAATGGCTCCTGGTCTCTTCATCCTCAGCCACGACACACAGTTCTTGGAGGAGGCGCAATCACAGCTCTGCGGCCGATTCGAGTTGGTTCTGGCCGATTCGCTGGAAGCTGCCCGGTCGCGGTTGCAAGCGGTCCCGGTTCAGGCGGCACTTGCCCACCTGTGTCCCAAGACGCTCAACGGCTTCTCGCCGCAAGCGTTTCTCGCGCAACTTCAGCAGGAGATTGGCACGGCTCCGGTCTATGGCCTGGTGGATGCCGACTGTCCGGCCGAGCTCCGCAAATCGGCGGCCGATACCGTCCGGGAGTGCTTCCCGTTGCCGGTCGATTTTGAAGGTTTGCGAAAGAAGCTGGATGAGTGCGGGTCGTCGGAAGGCGAGTTAATAGGTTATTGCACCGGGCTACCGCATCGATCGCTTGAGGGAGCAACCCGCTCGTTGGTCACCTTCACGCCCAGCATGTTTGAAATGCTCGACGAACTAAAAGTGGCCGCCGTCCATGACGTAACAATCCTCCTGGTCGGCGAGACCGGCAGCGGCAAGACGTTCTTGGCCCGACTGATCCACGAGCTGTCCGAGAGACGCAACAGTCGCTGTCTGACCGTGGGGTGCGGAGCATTGCCACCCGACTTGATCGAGAGCGAGTTGTTCGGATACGTCAAGGGCGCGTTTACCGGGGCCGACCTGGACAAGGAGGGAAAATTTGCCGCGGCCGCTTCCGGCACGCTGTTGCTGGACGAAATAGATGTCTTGGCGCCCAAGCAGCAGGCGAAATTGCTACGGGTGATCGAGGCGGGTGAATATGAGCCGGTGGGCAGCAACGACACGCAAACCTCCAGTGCGCGGTTGATCGTGGCTTCCAACCGCGATCTGGACGAGTTGGTCGAGGCGGAAAAGTTCCGCATAGACCTCTATTACCGGTTGAACATGCTGAGTTTTCGGCTGCCTCCGCTTCGCCAACGGCCCTGGGATATCGAGTATCTGGCCAGAAAATTCGCCCTGGACCACAGCCGGACACACAATATTCAACTCACTCACATCGAGCCCGAGTTCCTTGCCGTGCTGCGACAGTACCAGTGGCCCGGCAATATTCGGGAGTTGGAAAACGTGGTTCGCCGGGCGGTGCTGTATTGCCGTGACGGCGTGTTGGCGACGAACGATCTGCCTAGCGCCATGCGACCGGCATCCGGCGGTGTTTCCGTTCGCGGCAATGCCAGTCGAAGACCGCTCACATTGGAAGAACGCGTCAACGACATCGAACATCGAATTATCGAGGAATCGCTCCGCCGAAACGATCAGCACCGTACCGTTACCGCCAGAGAGTTGGGCATCAGTCGGGTAACGCTCTATAACAAGATGAAGAAATTCGGCATGCTCAATTGAGCTTTGAGCTTTGAGCTTTGAGCCTTTCGCAAACCATGCTCTTCCTTAGCTCACTACTCACTACTCACTACTCATAGCTCATAGCTCACTGCTCACTGCTCACTGCTCACTGCTCACTGCTCACT
>CAZDHN010000520.1:0-4896 GCA_964505115.1 uncultured Planctomycetaceae bacterium | reverse complement strand
CCCAGCGACGTGCTCACCGAAGGCCAGACCATCAAGGTTAAGATCGAAAAGGTCGATCGCGAAAACAACCGGATCAGCCTCGGTTATCGCGACATGCTGGAAAACCCCTGGACCGACGCCGAGTCGAAGTACCCGCTCCACTCGATCATCCGCGGCACCGTCAGCAAGCTGATGGAGTTCGGCGCGTTCGTGCGGCTCGAGCCGGGCGTGGAAGGCCTGGTGCATATCTCCGAGCTGTCGCACAAACGGGTTGTGCGATCCAGCGACGTCGTCAGCGAAGGCGACGAGATCGAGGCGGTCGTCCTCTCGGTCGATTCCGCTGCCCAGCGGATCAGCCTCTCGATGAAAGACACGCTGCCCGTGCCAACCAAGCCAAAGGACGAGGACGAACCGGCTCCCGAGCCGGCGCACCAAGTTAAGGAGCACACCAAGCCGCTGAGGGGCGGCCTGAAACGTCCAACCGGCGGCGACCAATTCGGCCTGAAGTGGTAGCCGGTTGGATCACCCCCCGCGGGTAGCTTGATTCGCGGAATTCAGCCCGTGAGCGTAAATCCGTCTGAATTCTGGCGAATTCAGCTACTACACGCCGGAGGCTGTCCCTTTGTGCTGGTTGATCGCTGCTGGAAGTGGTAGAATTCGAGTATGAGACCAGAACTCAGCGGCGACATCCAGACGGCGATCAACCAGCAGGGCGGCGGCCCGGTTGAGTTGGTGCATCCGGTCACGCACAAGCTCTACTACCTCATCACCAGCGACCAGTACGAACGGCTCAAGCCGTTGTTCGGGGACGATCCGCCATCACGTCAAGAGCAGCGGTTCCAGATTCAGCAGGCCGGCAAGCGAGCAGGGTGGGATGCTCCGGAGATGGACGACTACGACCGCTACGATGAGCGTGGACCACAACCATGACGGTGCAGCGTGGCGATGTCATCTGAAGTGGTAGGCGTAACTGTTTAGCCGGCGTGCTTGCACGCCGTGTTTGGTCCGTCCGCAACGAGAAACGCGGCGTGCAAGCACGCCGGCTAAACGACGCTTACATCAGCAGCGTTTTAATCGCCGCGATGATGCTTGTCGCGTCGGGTTCCAGCGGGACATCTTGCTTCGCGCCGGTCGCCAGATCTTTGAGTTGGCAGGTGCCGGCGGTGAATTCCTCTTCGCCGGCGATCAGGGCGATGCGAAACCCGCGGCGGTCGGCGTATTTTAGTTGCTGGCCGAGACGTTTGGGGTCGGGAAAAACTTCCACGCCGATCCCGGCCGCGCGGAGCGTGGCGGCCAACTTAAGGTAGTCGCCCAGCCGGCTCTCGTCGAAATAGGGGATGAAGACGGGGACGGGCGTGGCCAGCTTCTCGATCATCCCCAGTTCTTCCATGGCGGCCAGCAGCCGGTCGAGCCCCAGCGAAGCGCCGATACCCGGCAGTTCCTGCTTGGTGTACAGTTCAGCCAGATTATCGTACCGCCCGCCCGAGCAAACGCTGCCGATGCCCGGCAGGTCGTCCAGAAATGTCTCGAAAACCGTGCCCGTGTAGTAATCCAGCCCGCGGGCGATCGATACGTCGAGCCGGATACGCTCTTCGTCGATGCCGGCTGCCTTGACGCCGGCCAACAATTCGGCCAGACGAGCCACGCCGGCGGAGCCCGTCTCGCTTCCGGCGACCAGCGGTTCGAGCTGTGCGAGCACCTCGTCGTTGCTGCCGCTGATGGCCGACAGTTCGAGCACTTTCTTGGCCTGCTCCGGCGTGCAGCCGGCGGCGGTCTGCATTTCTTGGGCCACCCGATCAGCTCCGATCTTGGCCAGCTTATCCAGCGCCCGCAATATGGCGGTCGCCCGATCGGCCAGATCGAGCCGCTGGAGCAGTCCGGTCAGCACCATGCGATTGTTCAGGCGGATGGTGAAGCGGTCGAAGCCGATGGCGCGGAACAGGTCGTGGATGACCAGGGCCGTCTCGATGTCGGCGGCCACGCTTCGGGTGCCGATGGTGTCGAAGTCGCACTGCATGAACTCGCGGTATCGGCCGCGTTGCGTATTCTCGCCCCGCCAGACGGTCGCAATCTGGTATCGCTTGAAGGGCGTACCCAGTTGGTTGATGTGCTCGGCGGCGAACCGGGCCAAGGGCACCGTCAGGTCGAATCGCAGACCGACCCAGCGCTTGCCGTGGTCCTGGAACTTGTAAAGCTGCTTGTCGGTCTCCTCGCTGCCCTTGCCGGCCAGGATCTCCAAGTACTCCAAGGCGGGCGTGTCGATCGGGCTGAAACCGTAGGAGCGGTAAACGGCTCGGGCAGTCTCGATCAGCCGCTCGCGCGGAATCATCGCCTCGGGCAGATAGTCCCGAAAACCCTTGAGCGTTCTGGGGGTAATACGTTCCGGCATAACTTAACTTTCCACCTTCCGCTACTTTGGGTGCCACTGCTGGCTTGCCCAGCAGTGTGTAGGTTATGCTTCAGCATAACATTGTGCTGGAATGCGTTATGCTGAAGCATAACCTACTTCGGCTTTGGGCCGCGCCGGCCGGCGCCCTTGCGGGGACCGAGCAGCGCTTCGGCGTACTCCTCGACCTGTTCGGGTGTCTCCCAGTAGTGATCGTAGACCCATTCGTCTTCGTATTCGCAATTCCCGGTCGTGTAGTCGCGGCAGATGTCGGGCCGGGTTTCGTACTCCATGCAACGGTTGTCGTCGCCCAGGTGCCGGCATTTGGTGTGGACCAGCAGATACCAATCCTCGTCTTCGGTGAACACGGTCGCCCGATCGTGCAGCAGATACCAGCGGATGAACTCGAAATCCTCCCAATCGACGGGCGTTTCGATCGGCATGGCAAAATACCGGCAGCACTTGGCCCCGCAGTAGTCGCAGAGCACGTCGCCCGGCTTCAACTCCCCGATCCTGGGCTTCCGGCGGCATTCGGCCGGGTTGTTTTTGGTGATCTTCAGTTTAGAACCGTTTGCGGCGTCCATTCGGGACATTCTCCTTCTATTCACTGGGGAACAACCCGTCCAAGATAACAAACCGAGGTAAGAAAGGCTAGCGAGGGCAAGAAATCGGATTGCCCAACCGGCCGACGCCATGTTAAGCTCGGGATAGCAACCGAGGGTCGAAGATGGATTCAAAGCGAAAGAAGCAGCCCGCCAGCAAGCCGAAGGTCGGCCATCCGGCCAGGCGGCTGCGCTTCGACGCGCCCCACCCGGGCGTACCCGCCCCCAAATACGGCCGCGGACCAAGCGGTGGCCAAAAGGGCGGCGGTCAGGTGCCACCCGCGTGTTAGCCCCGTCGCCCGCGACGGGAAGAACGACGAGCAATCGCCGCAAACCGGTCGCGGGCGACCGGGCTAACGAAGGAAATGCCCGATTTCCCGGCGCGTCAGCACTGCATAGACGAGCACCCCGACGAGTACCTCGACGCCCAGCAGCAGCGCGTCGGGCGCTTCGGCCGGGAAGAAGTAGTGGCAGGCGTACACAATCAGGCCCATCGCCAGGCTGGCCGGGGCCGAAGTGCGGAGTTGGTCCAACCACCGTCGCGCACTAACGCCGACCGTGCGCAGACAGAACAGTAGGTAGGGCGGGAAGATGACCAGCAGCATCGTCAGCGAGTAGCTTAGCGCCACGCCCTCCAGCGGTCGTCCCCATATCTGGCCAAGCTTCAGGCCGACGACGAAGGCCGCCGAGAGCACGATCGCGACCGCGGCCGAGCCTTGGAAGAGCCGGTCGGCCCGGCCTGCCGATGCCAGCACGCTCCCCAAGGCGTTGAAGAAGCCCTGCACCAAAATGGCAATCGAGAGGATCGCCAGCAGCGGTCCGGCCTCGGCCCATTGCGGGCCGCCCAAGACTCGCATCGCCTCGGACGCGACGATCGCCAACCCCACGCCGGTTGGCAGCATAATCAGCGAGATGAAGCGGAAGAAGCCGAGCATCAGTTCGCCGTATTGATGCCGGTCGGCCGCCGCGCGAGAAAGGCCCGGCAGCATGACGCCCGTCAGCGGCGTGATTACCACGTGAACCGGCTTCATCATCAACCCAAACGCCTGGCTGTAGAGGCCCAACGCCCGGGGCCCCAGAACGGCTCCGACCAGCACCTTGTCGGCGTTGGCCGTCAGGTAGAACATCAGGCTGCTGAGCGTGTAATGACCTCCGAAATGCAGGAGTTTTTTGATCGGTTCGATGCGGATCGTCAATTGCGGCCGCCAGGGCTCGACGAGCCAGGCCAGCAGGGCCAGTGCCGCCAGTTCGACATACTGCTGCACAACCAGTGCCCAAACACCCCAGCCCGCCAGGGCCGCCGCGATAGCCGCCACGCCTCCCAAGGCAAGCGCGGCCAGCCGGACAATCGCCAGGGCGCCCAGCCGGAGCTTGCGCTGCAACAGCGCCTGGTGCTGCGTGCTCAGTGCCGTGGCAACCGACGTGCCGGCCAGGGCCGCCGTGAGCAGTGTCAGCTCCTCGACGCCGTAGAGCCAAGCCAGCAGCGGCGCGGCCAGCACGGTCACCGCCGCCATGGCCAGGCCGAGTCCCTGATTCAGCCAGAAGAGGGCCGAAACCTGTCGGTCGTCCAACTCGGCCTGCTGGACGGTGGCCACGTCGAGCCCGGCCGTAATGAAAATCCGCACCAGAAGCAGCAGCGGAACCACCATCCCCAACAGCCCGTAGGGCTCCGGGCCGAGCGACCGATAAAGCACGGCCAGCACGCCAAGTGAAACCACCTGCGAGACGACCTGCGCACCGATCACCACCCGAATACCCCGGCGAAGCATCTCTTTCAGGCGGTCGTGGGAGAACATGGGCGGTAAAAACTGAATGGACGGAGCCGCGGCGTCCTCGCCGCGGGTAACGTCGCCGCGGTTTACATTGCCGCGGTTTACATTGCCGCGGTTTACATTGCCTACGTGGCGCTACGTAAACCGCCCCGAGGAC
>CAZDHN010000519.1:0-4897 GCA_964505115.1 uncultured Planctomycetaceae bacterium | reverse complement strand
GAAGGCGATCACCGAGATGCAGCTCTCCGACGGCGGCTGGGGTTGGTTCTCCGGCCGGGGCGAGCATTCCTATCCGCACACCACGGCGCTAGTCGTACACGGCCTGCAACTGGCCCAGCACAACGACGTCGCCCTGGTGCCCGGCACGATGGAACGCGGCATCGCCTGGCTCACCAAGTATCAGGATGAGCAGGTTCAGAAGCTGAAGAACGCCCTGGTCAAACCCAAGCCCAAGAAACCTTGGAAGGATCAGGCCGACAACATCGACGCCTTCGTCTACATGGTGCTGGTCGAGTCGGGCGTGAAGAACCGGGCCATGCTCGACTTCCTCTACCGCGACCGCACCAAGCTGGCCGTCTACGGCATGGCCATGTACGGCATCGCGCTCGAACAGCAGGGCGACAAAGAAAAGCTCGACATGATCATGCAAAACATCGGCCAGTACGTGGTCGAGGACGACGAGAACCAGACCGCCTATCTCAAACTGCCCGGCGGCTATTGGTGGCATTGGTACGGCAGCGAGTACGAGGCACACGCCTACTACCTCAAGCTGCTGGCCCGAACCGATCCCAAGGGCGAGTTGGCTCCGAAGCTGGTCAAGTACCTGCTGAACAACCGCAAGCACGCCACCTACTGGAACTCGACCCGCGACACGGCCATCTGCATTGAGGCCATGGCCGAGTTCATCGTCGCCAGCGGCGAGGACAAACCCGAGATGACCGTCCAGGTCTGGATGGACGGCGAGCAACGGAAGGCGGTCGAGATAACCGCCGCCAACCTGTTCCAGTTCGACAACAAGTTCGTGCTGGCCGGCCCACAAGTGACCACCGGGCAACACCAGATCGAACTGCGCAAATCTGGCCGTGGGCCGCTCTACTACAACGCCTATCTGACCAACTTCACCATGGAAGACATGATCACCAGCGCCGGGCTGGAGATTCAGGTTAACCGCAAGTACTATCGACTCAAGCGGGTGGATAAGTCCATCAAGGCGGCCGGCTCGCGAGGGCAGGCGGTCGATCAGAAGGTCGAGAAGTACGAACGCGAG
Organism: uncultured Planctomycetaceae bacterium; assembly: GCA_964505115.1. Lineage (GTDB taxonomy): Bacteria > Planctomycetota > Planctomycetia > Pirellulales > Thermoguttaceae > CAZDHN01. The sequence goes on along the minus strand of CAZDHN010000519.1, from coordinate 3,849 downwards.
GAGCTAGTCAACCTGGCCACGCTTACCAGCGGCGACCTGGTCGAGATCGAGTTGGAGATCGACAGCAAGAACGATTACGAGTACATCGTATTCGAGGACATGAAGCCGGCCGGATTCGAGCCGGTCGACCTCCGCTCGGGCTACAACGGCAACGCGCTGGGCGCCTACATGGAGTTCCGCGACAATCGGGTAGTCTTCTTCGCTCGCAAGCTGGCACGCGGCAAGCACAGCGTCTCCTACCGCATGCGGGCCGAGATACCCGGCCGCTTCAGCGCCCTGCCCACCAAGGCCTGGGCAATGTACGCCCCCGAGCTAAAAGCCAACTCCGACGAGATCAAGCTCAACGTGAAGGATTAGAGTAGTCAAGCGCGGCCGTGTCGCATTCTACTCAAGACGGATGTCGTCCAGATAGAACGTGATCTCTTGCGTGTTGTTGTTGGCTCGACTCGCAACCCAGCAGAAGCCACCGATGACGCCGGAAAGGTTCTTCGTCGCGGCAACATCGATTTCGTACTTTTTCCATTCCTTCGTCAGCCGGACCCGCCCGAGAGTGACCTCAAAGGAATCATGATATTTCTTCCCGGGATTGTTGATGCCACCTGCTTTGAATCTAACACTTTCTCCACCGCTCTCACCCCGAGCCCAGAAAACGATTTTTCTATATCCTTTTCCGGAATAGTCGTTGCCCGGCCAGTCACCCCAGTTGTTCGCCTTGTTTTGCCAGTAGATGCCAGCCCACTTCTTGGGGCCAAAGGTATAACTGATCCGAATGCAATCTGGTGGCGAATGGGGGTTGGTTTTCGTGGCAGCCGTGAAGCGAACGAAGCGCGTTCCATATTCACCATCCCCCATCCAACCTGAAGGCACAAATGTGTCCTGTATGTTAATGGGTGGTGGCGACTGCGCAAACCCAATAGTCGCAACTACAAGCACCATTACAGGAGACAACATCCACCGCCATTTCGGAATCGACATCATCATTCTACCCTCCAATTGAAGTGAACTACCCCTCACCTGCAAGGTGAGGGCTTTATGCCCACCCATCGGGCAACAATACGGGAAACATTCTTACCGAGCGGCGTCAACGACGCGCACTTCATCGATGCGGCCTCTGCTAAAGACGCTCTCCGGCAATCTTCCTCGCATATTCGGTCTCGAACTCCTTAAGACGATCCGGAGATGCTAAATCAGAACGATTGTTATTCAGCATTTTCATCCAAATACGCAGCCTTTCTTCATCCGCAGTGTCGGGATTAGGCATTGCACTGCACCAATCCCACGCCAACTCCAAATCATTAGCAAGTAGAGCCACCTCCATCTTTCCACGAACCTCTTGAGTGGTGAGATCTCCTCGTTTTGCGAGGACTGGCACGGTCTCCAAATCATTAGCAAGCAGAGCCACCTCCATCTTTCCACGAACCTCTTGAGTGGTGAGATCTCCTCGTTTTGCGAGGACTGGCACGGTCCCTTTTGGCCCGCCATCCGGTGGTACTGAACCCGTGGTCCCTCCAGCCGCGCTGGGTTCCGGAGGTTTTTCGTGAGAATAAGAGGCGATAAACCACGTCAGCAATACGCCGGCTACAGCGGCTCCAAGACCTCCGAAACCCCATTCCAGCCATTTCCTGACAGACGTTTTTTCCGTTTCGGACTCTTTCCTGCCCATGCTCTGAACTCCCCAAAATGCCACCGAAGCTCGAAATGCATCGCAAGTGTGCCACTGCCCTGGTTGGTTATGGGGGTGTGTAGCCACAGGCTAATTCAGTGTACACTGAAGTGCCCCCGCTTGTCTACGGAAAGAGAGAGGGGAAGGGGGGGTATTATGCTTTTGGGGGGAAATTCCGGGGACGAATTCCGAATTCCGTCCGAATTCCGGGGGAATTCCGGGGACGACAGGAATTCCGGGGACACAATACTCAATTATTGACGAGTTGTGAGAGGACTGGTGATCTGCGAGCATGGCAAGATTGGCGCGGTTGGTATTCCTGGTTTGCCTCACCACGTTACCCAGCGAGGCAATCGCCGGCAGCAGACGTTTTTCAACGACGGCGACTATGTGGCCTATCTGGAGTTGATGGCCGAGTATTTGTGGCCGGGACGGCCGCCTGGTGAAAGTCGCGCCCTTATTGGCGATCATCGCCGACTGGAAAGCCTTTCTTAGCAGCGCCCTACGGGAGGAAAAACTCCGCGATCTGCGAGAACACCGCGGCTCGGATGCTGGTGCCTTCCGCAGCCAATCGCGTTTAGCGCCGGCGGCCACGCCGGGGACCTTGTGCTACAATCATCCGCGCTGCCATCGCCTCCAAAGGGCTATTGCGGCGCTCCCGGACAGAACTTTCTGGGCCGTCCAGCGCGTGCAACCCCTTACGGCACAAAGCCTTGCACCTACCCCTCCGGGGTCCGTCAATCCCGGAATTTCGGGGCTTGGTGCTTGACTCGCTCATGCCCCACGGCTAGTTTCGGGACTGTAGAGGTTGTCGTTACTGGCAGGACAGTTGGCCCCAGCCGTGCGAAAGCCTCGGTTTGTGACCGCATCGAGTATGCAATAGCCACCGTTGCGAGCCTGCATTGTCGTCAGGCGACGGTTGCGCTTTTGCGACAGCCCGCCTAACAATCACGCCACCAGTCCACTTACCTTCCGAAGGAGAACCGCTGATGAATCGTTCCAGCATCTTATGCACGCCATCATTAACACTGGTACTCATCACGATGAGTGCCGCTCTTTCCGCCGGCGAGTCGGCCAAGAGCGATTCGAAAAAGATCGACCTTGGCGGCGACGTCACTCTGGAAATCGTTTACATTCCGCCCGGCGAATTCTTGATGGGCAGTACGGCGAAAGAGCGCGCTTGGGCCACGGGAATCGAAGGCGGCGCTCAGCCGGGGACCGCGCGAGAGACGTACGAAGGCGAGGCGAGGCCGATGCGGGTCAAAGACGGCTTCTGGATGGGACGCACGGAAGTCAGCGTGGGACAATTCAAACGCTTCGTCGAGGAGACCGGTTACGTCAGCGATGCCGAGAAGCCGGGCGGCATGACGCAGTGCCTTGACCGGCAGTGGACGGGATATCAACTGGCGGTGAAGGTGGTGCATCCCTGGAAATCGATGGCCGACAAGAGTTGGCGTGATCCGAATTTCGGAATTCCGCAAAAGGACTGCTACCCCGTCGTTTGCGTGAGCTATAACGACATGAAAGCTTTCTGCCAGTGGTTGACGAAAAGAGAACTCGCCGCCGGCCGTCTGCCAAAGGGCTTGCAGTACCGCCTGCCTACCGAAGCCGAATGGGCATACGCCTGTCGTGGCGGTCGCCGTGATAGCAGCTATTTTTGGTGGGGGAACATCCTCGATGACGGCGAGGGCAGGTTGAACATCTCGGCCGTCGATTTCCTGCCTGGCCGAAGCAGAATTTGGCCGCTTGCCAACGCGCCCTGGAGTGACGGGTTTGCCTTCCTCTCGCCGGTCGACCATTACGGTGAAAAAGGCCGCAACGGCTTCGGCCTGGCCGACATGTGCGGCGGCGTCTGGGAATTTGTCCTGGACCACTTCGATCCAAAGGGAGGACACGAAGACGTCTACTATGAAGATGCGGAACAGCGTACCGTGTCGCGTCCCGTCTGCCGGGGAGGAAACTACTTCGACGTGCCGGGCAACGCCCGCTGCGCGGTTCGACTGGGGATCCGCGGTGTCACTTATTCCGACTCCCGTGACGGCTTCCGGATCTGCCTGGGCGTGCCGCGGGTTAGTGAAGCCAAAGCCCGCTAATATGACAGCGTCACTTTCGGGATGGCTACCATGCGTAGGTGCTTACCCCCACTGGGCTTGCCCCGGTGGAAACAGGGTTTGCAAACTAGAGAC
>CAZDHN010000518.1:0-4923 GCA_964505115.1 uncultured Planctomycetaceae bacterium | reverse complement strand
CAGCACGTGCTGGAGGAAGGCGACCCGGTCGGCCCCCTTGATTCGCAATCGGCCCATGTGGCTGACATCGAAAAGACCGCCAAACTTGCGCGTGGCCAGGTGCTCCTTGAGAATGCCCGGCTTGTAATGAATGGGCATGTCCCAGCCGCCGAAATCCGTCATCTTGGCTCCGTGGCCGCGGTGCCAGGTGTTCAGGGGCGTCTTGCTGAGTTTATCCGTGGGCATAACAGTCTGCTCTTCCGAAAAATAGAATGATTTGTGGGACGATTTGAGTACGGTCAGACCAGGAACGCCCGACGATTGAGCGTGGCGAAACCGGTGGGCTCCCGCCGCGTTCGATCACCGGGCGTTTCTGCCTGATTGGGCATGCGAACGACCAAACTACCTCTATAAGTGCCCGGCCGGATACCGTCAAGTCCCCCCCGAACGGCGCAGGCTACGAAAGGCTGCCCGTCAGCGTGCGCCATCCAGCCACTGCCGCTGCCAAAGCTCCAGAACGAGCAGCGACCAGAGGCGATAGCTGTGGTCGAACCGGCCCGACTGGTGGTCGTCCAGCAGCCGAGCGACCGCTTCGGGGTGAAACAGGCCGCGGCCGAGAGTTTTGGAGTCGAGCAACACATCTCGGGCGAAATCGCGAAGCTCGTTGCGGAACCACCAGTCCAGCGGCACGCCGAACCCCATCTTCTGCCGCCGCCGGATAGCGCGAGGTAGCAGATCGGAAAATGTTTCCATCAGGATCCGCTTGCCACGCCCGCGGCGGAACTTCAACCGCAAGGGCATTCGCATGGCTAGCTCCACCACCCGATGATCCAGGAACGGCTGCCGGCACTCCAGGCCGTGGGCCATTGAGGCCGTATCCACCTTGGTCATCAGGTCGCACGGCAGATAGGTCACCAGATCGGTCAGGCTGGTGGAAGTCACCCGATCGCGGCCGGCACTGCGCGAGAAGGCGGCCGAGAGAAACTCCAGCGGATCGGCGTCGGGCAGGCGGTTCAGGAATTGGTCGGTGTAGAGTTCGGCGCGACGCTGCTCGTTGAAGATGGAGATCCAATCCAGGTAGCGTCGCTGGGGCGAGTAGGCCAACGCTTCGAGGAACCGCTTGAGTTGTCGCACTCGCGACTTCTGTCTGCTGCTGGTCGGAAGCTTCTGCCAGAGCCGAGCGGCCAAGATGCGACGCATGGGGCCGGGCAAGCGGTCGAACCAGCCGGCCAGCCAAACCGCCCGATAGCGAGGGTAGCCCGCAAATAGCTCGTCGCCCCCGTCGCCCGTCAACGCCACGGTGACGTGCCGACGCGTCAACTCCGACACATACCAGGTTGGCACGGCCGAGCTGTCGGCGAACGGTTCGTCGTAGTGCCAGACGAGTTTCTCCAGAATGCCCACGGCGTCGGGCTCGACGCGAAACTCTTCGTGCACGGTGCCCAGCCGCTCGGACACGAGTCGGGCGTAGCGGGTTTCGTCGTACTCGGGCACGGGAAACCCGATCGAGAAGGTCCGCGGCGGATCGGCGCCGAGCCGTTTCATCAGCCCGACCACGATCGTCGAATCGACCCCGCCCGAGAGAAACGCGCCCAAAGGCACCTCGCTCTCCAGACGCTTTTCGACCGAGGAGGTCAACAGCTCGCGCAACTGGTCAGCGTACTCGCCAGCAGGCCGGTTCTCCTCGATGTTCGCGTCGGGTTGCCAGTAGCGGTGCAACGTAAGTCGGCCGTCGCGATAGATCGCATAGTGGGCCGGCGGCAACTTGGCGATTCCCCGAATAATCGTTCGCGGATGCGGCACATATTGATAGGTGAGGTACTCATCCAGGGCTTGCGGATCCAGTTCGCGGGCGGCGTCCGGAACCTGTAGGAGGCTCTTTAATTCGCTGGCGAAGAGCAAGCGGCCGGGCTCCTCGCGGTAGACGAGCGGCTTTTGGCCCAAGCGGTCGCGAGCCAGCAGCAATTGCCGGCTTCTGGGGTCCCAGATGGCCAGGGCGAACATGCCGTCGAGCGACTGCAGGCATCGGGGCCCTTCGTCTTCGTAGAGGTGGACGATCGTTTCGGTATCGCCGGCCGTGCGGAACTTGTGCCCGGCGCCCTCCAGCCGCTGGCGGAGTTGCCGGTAGTTGTAGATTTCGCCGTTGAAGACAACCCAAACCGATTCGTCCTCATTGGCCATCGGCTGATGTCCGCCGGCGATGTCGATGATGCTTAGCCGCCGATGCCCCAAGGCCACGCCGCCGGCGCCGGCGTTCCGCATTGCCCGGAAGTCGGCCGTGTACGTCCCCTCGTCGTCCGGCCCCCGATGGCCCAGAACCCGGGTCATCCGCTGGAGCGTCTCCTCGCTCAGCCTCTTCCCAGGATCGTTCCAAACCGCGCCAGTAATTCCACACATAATTATCGCCGTATTAATTGCACGATTTATCAACTCTCGTCAATCATGCGTCTCCTTCGAGCAATTCGCCGTACAACGCCGCGTAGCGGGCGACCATCTGTTGGACGCTGAACTCGGTCGCCATCCGCTGTTGGGCGGCTTGGCCCAGACGCCGGGCCAGGTCGGGATCGCCGAGGATCCGATTGGTGTGCCGCGCGAGGCCGGCACGGTCACCCGGCCCAGCGAGATAGCCGGTTACGCCGGGCACAATCAGGTCGCGGGTTCCCGCTATGTCGGTCGCCACCACCGGCACGGCGGCCGCCATGGCTTCCATGATCGAGTTCGATTGTCCTTCATAGACACTGGTCGACCAGAGCGCGTTGAAGTGGGGCATCAACCGCGGCACGTCGTTACGATGGCCCAGGAAATGCACCTTGTCGGCAATCTCCGCCTGATTGCGAAACCGTTCCAGGCGGCTGCGTTGCGGGCCGTCGCCGATGATCAGCAGGTGGATGTCGTCGCGGATCACTTTGAGCAGATCGGCCGCCCAAATGGCGTCTTTGACCCGCTTCTGAGGCGAGAGGCGACCGACCAGACCGATCAGCAGGCTATCGCGTGGTAGCTGCAACTCGTCAAGCAGTTGCCCGCGCGTGGTGTCGCTCGGCTGGGGTAGGTCGATACCGTTGGGTATCACCTCGATCCTGTCGGCCGGCAGCTTGTGATCGACGTAGAAGTCGCGCACGCCCGGGCTGTTGGCCACGATCCGCGCGGTATGTCGGGCCAGACGGCGGTCGATGGCGAATTCCAACCATCCCTTCCAGGGATCAACGCACCGTTCACCGGCAACCAGGCACTTCACGCCGCAAGCGCGTCCGGCCGCACGGCCGTAGGAATTGGCCGCGAACAGCCAGGTATGGATCAAGTCGGGTTGCAGGTCGGCGACAAGACGTTTCAGCCGCCAGTAGGCGCGCGGATCGACTCGCCACCGCTTGCCGATCAGGGTAACCGGCACGCCCGCCTCGCGCAGGCACTCCAGCAGCGGCCCACCTCGGGTCAGCGCGCAAACGTGAACGTCGAACTGGTCGGCCGGCAATCGGCGAGCCAGCAGGCTCATCTGTTTCTCGGCGCCCGACCGGTCCAGCGTGGGGATGATCTGCAAGATGCGTTTTTTCATATGTCTTTCGCGCCAAGGAAGGGGACAGGTCCCCAACCGGCGGTGGATTGTTACGATTGTACCAATCGCCACTTCGACGACTTCAAAACGACGCCACCGGGCTTGCCCCGGTGGATTGGCGTTTGACAACTACCCCCATGTACTAGTGACATGTCGCACCTCCGCATCTGCTTCCGCCAAGGGCGGAAGCAGATGCGGAGGTGCGAACGAAGGGGGGGCTCGCATTTATAGTTTGCAAACCCTGTTTCCACTGGGGCAAGCCCAGTGGGGACAAACACTTACGCATAATACCCATCCCGAAAGTGACGTTGTCCAACCAAGAGCCGTTCAAACAATGATACGTGCTCGGCGACCGTTTGGCTAAGCGGGAAATCGACGATTACCCGATCTCGGGCGGCGGCACCCAGGCGGGCGGCCAATCGGGGATGCCGCAGGAACTGATGAACGGCCGTTGCCAGGGCGTTGGCATCTTGGGTGGGAACCAGCAGGCCGTGCTCGCCGTCAACCACAAGATCGCGGTTGCCCGGTATGTCGCTGGCGACAATCGGCAGCCCGGCAGCCATCGCTTCGAGTAGCGCCAACGACATGCCCTCCTCCAACGAGGGCAGAACAAACAGATCGGCGGCGGCCAACAATTCGTCGGTGTTGTCGAACTCGCCGGCCAGGACTACCCGACCGGAAAGACCGCGGGCTTCGATCTGTTCTTCCAGCACGGCCCGATAGGGTCCTTCGCCGACGAGCCACAAGCGGGCGCTGGGCCATTGGGTGACGACGGGAGTCCAGGCGGCCACCAGATGGGCGAGCCCCTTGGCCTCGTGCAATCGGCCGATGTAGACTGCCAGCGGAGCCGTGGCGGAAAGAGCCAGCGCCGGATCGGCGGTGGCTAGCGCCGCTCGGGCCGCGTCGCGGCGGGCTGCCTCGCGCGGCGGTGGAATGGCGACCCCGTTCGGCAGGAAGTGGACGCGTGCTTGGGGATAACCGGCGGCGATAAGCTCCTCTCGGATCGCCAGACTGGGAGCAACCAGCGCGGCGGCTTTGCGTGCGCGTCGTCGAATCCAGCGCCCAAAGGGCGCTTCGAGTTGCCAGCGGCAATCGCCCGAGTGTCCGGCCCCTTCCGCCCGAAGCACGACCGGCACACGGCCTTTGACCGCCCCGATTGCCGCGTGGGCGTCGTGTTTGAGCATGGAAACGTAGACCAGGTCGTAGTGATCGCGATTCCGCTTCAGCCAGCCGGCCAGTGCGCGCATGTATTGGAAGGTACCCCAACGGCGTTGCGGCGGGTTTATCAGCCGGACGACGGGAACGCCCCGGTATCGGATTTCGCTGGGCCATTCGGGCTGCAGCGGAATCGCGATCACTACGACCTGGTCTACGTTTCCATGCTCAAACACGAC
>CAZDHN010000517.1:0-4935 GCA_964505115.1 uncultured Planctomycetaceae bacterium | reverse complement strand
TCCCCAAGACACAAACGCGGCGGGCAAGCCCTGCGGCTAAACGGGTAGGGCGACATCGGGGCGACGGGGTCGGAGACCCGTCGTACAATCCACCCACCCCGTCAAATCTTATACTCCGGCACCTTCAACCGCTCCCCGTCCTTTAGGGCCGACTGGTTGGCGACGATGCCGCAGACGGTCATGTTTAGGGCGGAGGCGATGTTGACTAGAGGCTTGCGGTCTTCGAGTATCGAGAGGATGAACTCGTTGGAGAGTTGCCCGTGAGAGCCGCCGTGGCTGCCGGCTTTTACGCCGGGTGGGAGCGCTGGGCGGGCGATGTTGGGTAGCTTCTTCATCGTGCCGCGGTAGGTGGTGTCTTCCATCCAGCCTTGCTCGCCGAACACGCGGCCCGTCTCGCCGCCCTTGGCGCGGATGCCCTTGCACATCAGCATGCGGGAGGTGCCGCCCTCGGCCGTCTCGAATAGGGCGATCTGGTCGGTGAAGAGGTTGTTGTAGCGGTTGGCGCCCGGCTGATAGGACGGGAAGCCGGCGTTGGAGCCGGTACACGATACGGACGTGAACGGCTTGTCGGTCACGCCCACGTAGTAGGCGGTCGAATGCGTGGGATACCAGAGGGGAATGCAGCCGACCCGCCAGTCCTTATAGGAGCCGATCTGACGGGAATGGAAATGATAGTACTCGCCCTCGGAGTAGATCAGTTTGCCGAACCCGCCGGCCTGATAGATTTGCCGCATGGCGTAGCAGTCGGCACGGAAGCTGGAGGTCTCCATCATCATGTACTTACGGCCGCTCGTCTTGACGGCCTCGAGCAACTTGTCGGCGTCTTCCAGCGAACCCCAAACAGCCGGCACGGCGCAGGTGACATGCTTGCCGTGTTTGAGCACCTCGATGCAATGCCGGGCGTGGCTGGGAGCGTCGGTGGCCACGAAGACGGCCTCGATCGTATCGTCTTTGACAAGTTCTTCCAGCGACGGATAGGTCTTCTCGCAACGGCACGCCTTGGCCAGGGCGGCACACCGGTCGGGAAACAAATCGCTGACGGCCGCGATCTCGACGTTCGGGTGGTCCTGGAAGCCGAACGCCGCGCCGAACCGGCAGGTGCCGTATCCGACAATGCCCACGCGTATCTTATGATCGGAGACCGGCTTCCAATCTTTCGAGGCGTTAGGATCGGTGGGCGCTTCCTCGAAGCCCTGGATCGGCTTCTTTTTCTCGGCGGCGGCGGCCGAACCGCCCAGTCCAAGAGCAGCCGTACCCAGCCCGACAGCTTGCAGGAATGAACGTCGTGAAGTCGAGTTACTCATCGTGATTGCTCCTTGGGGATTGTTTGCTTTTGGGAGGATTATGGTTTCACGCCGCGAACGCTTGCGATTATAATGGCCCGTCGTCGCTTGTGCCACAACCGGCTACCATCGATAATAGTAAATAGCCGTCGGCGGAAGCCGACGGTTGGGCTCAGCGGCAGAGGAAACCGTTTCAACCAACCAAAGGGAGAAATCACCGATGAGAGCATTTTCACGGCGGAAGCGGGTGGTGGCGGGGGTGTCGATTGTTCTGGTCGGCTGGCTGGCCGTGTCGGCCTTTGCGGAACCCAAGCAGGCCGGCTTCAAAACGCTCTTCGACGGCACCAGCCTGGAGGGTTGGGAGCAGCAGGGTAATTGGGTCATCGAGGATGGGGCGGTCTTCCGCGCCAAACGTGGCGGCAGCTTAACCTACAAGGCAATGAAGGTGCCCGACGACTTCGAGCTCTGCTTCGATTGGAAGGTAGCCAAGGGCAGCAACAGCGGCGTCTATTATCGGCCCGGCCAGTACGAGTACCAGATACTCGACAACAAGCGGCATCCCAACGGCAGCAACCCGCGCACCACGGCCGCCTCGCTCTACTTCTGCGTGGCCCCTTCGGAGGACGCGACCAAGCCGGCCGGCCAATGGAACACGGGCCGGGTGATCTGCCGAGGCACGGTGATCCAGCACTGGCTGAACGGCAAGAAGGTGGTCGACATGGACTACGGCGATCCGAAGTGGGCGGCCAACGTCGAGCAGCTTCGCCTGCGCGGCGCCGATCTATCGGCCCGGGGCGCGTACATGTACTTGCAGGATCACGGCGACCCGGTCTGGTTCCGCAACATCCGAATCCGTCCGCTCGGCGCAGACGCCAAGTTGGACAGCACGCCCATCACTCCGCAACCCATCCCCGCCGCCGCCCTCGAGGCCGAGCAAAAGAAGCTCAAACGCATCGTCGAGCAGCGCAAGCGTCAGGCGAAGAAGGGGAAGTAGGGTGGCCGGGCCGTTGTGATTGATCAGGTTACCTCGGATGTGACCGTTTCATGAAGCCAACAACCTCCCCGTACTCTTCCCCACTCAAACCATTCAAGTCATGACTCAGATCAACATTCCGTCCCAACTTGCTGGTCCAGAAACGACTACTCAACTGAAGGGAAGCGTGTTTTGGCTCCCCGTCTTTCGCAAGGAGGGCGATTCTGTAGAATCCCTCTTCCCATTTAGCGTCGCTGCATGGAAGATAACCGCAAGTCTCAAACGCCTTCTGGTAGGCAATTACCGTGTATTCACGGGGAGCGGCCGGTGGCCAATAACACACTCCCATAGGGTCTGGCTCCCACCACCGCGTCTGGTCGCCAGCGGCCCATGCAATGCAGTTGTACCTGGCATCGACCGGACTCGTGACCTCGTAACTGGTGGCTTTGAGTTCAGGGAAGATAGCTTCCAACTGGCGGCTAGAAGTCATAGCCATTGCGTGCCCCCCATACCAACCAAGCTTGAGCCATTTTCGCGAGGTCACCTCTGGCTTCTGAAGGAACAGTATCCTCTGCCGTGATAGCCTTCAGTGCCCAGAACCAGTGGTCTGTCTGTCTGGAAAGCTCACGCAGAATGAAAGGTATGGCCACGCGCCCCATGCCGATGATCTGCTGGTACGCGGGATGAGTGGCCATCTCCAACAAGGAAGAGGAGAAAGCCGTTTCTTCGCGCCACTGCTGAACAAGACGGTTGAATCTGATCTGGCTTTCATGAACCACGGGTGCCAACGCCGCAGAACCGGAGGTGTACCCATCATCCCGCTCGATAAGTAAATCCTCCCGAAGTCCCGATATCATCTCCTTGAGTTCGTCGACCCGTCTCCCGCTTGCGGGGAAGTATTTCGGGTCGTCGGTACGAATGATGAGGGTCGCCGTTGGCTCAACTTGGAACGGGTGTGGGGGGATCGCAAAACGATCTTCCGTGGTGGATACCATGTCACTATTCCTCAGTACAACTAATGTGTTTCTCGGCAATCGCCATTTGCTTTTGGAGAGCCACGAGGTGGTCGATCAGTATCTGGAGAGTTCGCTTGCTCAATTGCAGCGGCACTTTCTCCCTTTCACCTCCCCTGATGCTTAGCGACACAATCCCCAGCGGCACCGTTCCAAGGAACGCCGGCGAGAAGCCGGAGACATCTTCCTCGTATTTGTAGTATTCATCAAAAACGGCTCTAAAGTCCACCTTAGTAGACACTGCCTCCAGAATAGGAAGCGTCTCTTCCGCGTGGGCATGTTGCAGTAACGCGAGCCGCAACTCGTCATCAGCCCGGACCTGCAGCTCCTGCAACAGTGTTCTGATGGCGTCTTTTTTCTCACCTGGGATAGCGAAAATCTCTTCCAGGTCAGCCACGATCGCTTCAGGTGTGTCTTTCTCCGCCTCACCTCGTGGAGTGAATTCCCTGAGGAAAAACCTCGCTACGTCAATGGCGCGGTCAACCTGTGCCTTGGGGAATCCCAAGTCACTTGCCGCGCACTCCGACACATCATCCGCTTCCGCTCGGGTCGATGCTAACTGGGCTCTGACGACGTACTCAGGCAAGCGAGCAAGAGCGTCCAGGCTCATATCGCATAGAGCTCGGACATCCTTCGGGAATTCGTCATGGTTCGCGAAGTCGTGGGTAGAGAGCAGCTTGCTTAGCATGTAGAACCATCCTTTCAAATGGGCCAACCCATAAACATATCACCTTTTCCAGTCTTCGCGTGAGCCCATGGAGACGGGATCCCGGTTAGGCTTCGAGATGACTACCAGTTCATTCGGCAGCCCCGCCTTGTCAACGGGGCGCGCCGCTGCCCGATAACAGTCCCGCTTGATAGTAGTGATTGTAGCAGGCACGGCGAGGGGGTGCAATAGGGTGGTCGCGGTGCGGGATGTTGTCGAGGCGGGGAAGTGAGCGATATCACCCCGGCCCACCGGGTAAGCGTCAGACGCCAAGCTGGACAGCACACCCATCACTCCGCAACCCATCCCCGCCGACGCCCTCGAGGCCGAGCAAAAGAAGCTCAAACGCATCGTCGAGCAGCGCAAGCGTCAGGCGAAGAAAGATAAGTAGTGGTCTGTCGCATCCTGTTTGATGGGTAGTTTTGGGGTGCCACTGCTGGCTTGCCCAGCAGTGTCTTGGCGGCGATTATACTTCGCACTGCTGGACAAGCCAGCAAGTGGCACCCATCACTTTGGCCGTGACAGATAAGTAGGGTCACGGGAAAAGACGCGACGCTGAATCATTCAGGGTCGCGCATCTCACGACGATGGTTCTCAATCGCCCTGATACTGCTTGGCCATGTGCTGGGCGTGGCGGGCGACGATGCGGCGGAGCTCGGCGGGACGCAATGCCTCGGCCTGGTCGCCGTAGCCGAGTACCCACCAGGATATCTCGTGCAGCCCGGAAACCTTGGCGTGGAAGTCGAGCGTGCCGTCGGCGTTGAATTCCAGCCGCTGCGTCTTGTGCCAAGCCACCTCGGCCACGTTTTGGGCAACCTTCTTTGCGAAGCGAACAACAACCTGCTGGTCGGGCCCCGGCTCGGGGATCAAGTGCCAGGCGTTGCCCAAGTATCGGTCGATGGAGAAGGGAGCGTTTCAGATTTGCGGGAGAGAATGATAGCAAAGCTGGCACTATAGATT
>CAZDHN010000516.1:0-4939 GCA_964505115.1 uncultured Planctomycetaceae bacterium | reverse complement strand
GACCAGTTGAACCGCGACCAGTTGAAGGACGCCCGACTGGTCGTGCTGGCCGGCGTCGCCGAGCCGGGCGATGCCGTATCGCTGCTGCGGGAGTATGTTCGGCAGGGCGGCAACCTGATTATTTGCGCCGGCGGCCGATTCGATCCGGCGGCCTGGAACGAGTCGGCTTGGGAGAGCGGCCTGGGGATCCTGCCGCTGCCGCTGGATCCCAAGCCTATCGGTCGAGTTCCCGGCCAAAGGGCGAGCGAGCCGATCAAGCCGTTTCAACTCGATTTCGCCACGATGGTCGACGACTATTTCCTCCTGGAGCAGACCTCCCGGGAGGAGTTGGAGGACCTGTACAGCCTGCCCTACTTCTTCAAGGCGGTCGCGGCCCATGCGGACAAGCAGACGGTCGACGCCATGCTTCGGACGGAAGCGGAGCAAATCGCAAAAGACCGCAAGGCGCTTGCCGACATCGACCGGCGTCTGGTCGAACTGACCGAAGCCCGGCCCGGCAGCGCCGCCGAGGCCGATCCTGCCCGGCAGGCTCGGCTGCAAGCCGCGCGAAACCGGTTGCGGCCGAACTGGCTTCTCTGGCACCCGCCCGAACGGCCGGACAGGAACGGAAGAAACGAGCAAGGGGGCCGGATCGACGCCGAGGAGCTTGCCCAGCGAACTCGGCCCGAGGTACTTGCCGCCTACACGAACAAGCTGCCGTTCATGGTTCGCCGCGGGCTGGGCCTTGGTCGGATCCTTTTCGTTTCGACCGGCGTGGGCCGAAGCTGGAACACGCTGACAACCACCAACGCGGTGCTCGTGTTCGACCGCATCTTCCGCCGGCTGCTGGAAGAGACGTTACCGGTCCGCAACGTATCGACTTCGGGTCAACTCGTGCTGCCGCTGCCGGAGGCCGACCGCAAGGCGATCTTCACGCTAACCACGCCCGACGGCCGCGAGGAGCCAATCTCGGTCGACGCACTGGGCGCCAACCGGTACGGCATTTCGCTGAACAATCTGCCCGAGCGCGGGCTGTACCGCGTTACGGCGCGTGGCACGAACGATCCGGACCAGGCCGCTTCCAACGTCCGCTTGTGGGAAGTGCGTCTGGCGGTCGGCGGGCCGGCCGGCGAATCGGAACTCGACCTGCTGGACAAGGCCCAGTTGACCGAGCGGATCGGCAAGGCCGACTGCCGCTGGATCGAGCCCGGCCAGTCGATCGACTTGGCCGGAGCGAGTATCCAAGGCCAGGATTTTTGGAAATGGCTCATGCTGGCCGTGCTGGCCGGTCTGCTGCTGGAAACGGTCATCCTCGCTTGGCCATGGCTCGGCCGGGAGCAGACCGCATGAACCTGACCACGCTAATTGGGCGTTTATTGGGGCTGGAGCAAGCTCGGAGCATCGAGCGGATCGAGCCTTCGCTGGCCGCGCCTTGGGCGCACGACGCGCCGGCCTGGCTGCTGTTCGGCTGCCTTGGTCTGGCGACGGTGGCGGTCGTCTTCTACGCAAAATACCAGTTCCATCGCCGCGCCCGGCCGAAAATCATATTGGCGGTAATGCGAGCCCTGTTGCTCTGCCTGCTCCTGCTGATTCTTGCCGAGCCGATCCTTACGGTGAAGGTCACTAGCCAGTTGCGTCCCTCGCTCTGGATTCTGTTTGACGGAACCGACAGCATGGGCGTTGCCGACGAGTTGCCCGACGCCGACCGTGCCCGGCTCGCCAAGCTGCTAAAGATGCCCGAAGCATCCAAATCGACCGACGGCCCGACCGCCCAGCCCGAGCGGATCGACTACGTCAAGGCACTGGTCGAACACGACGAGGGCGAACTGCTCCGCCGGCTGGGCGAGAAGTACCGGCTCAAGGCGTTTCTGTTCGACCGGCCCGACGGGGTCCGCGCCCTGGAATTGGAGCCGGGCGAGGGCGGCTCGGTCGACGGCAGTTCCTTCGACACGGGGCATCTGGCCGAACAGTTGACCACCAAGGGCCAGGTGACCGCCTTGGGCGCCGCCATCGACGATTTGACCCGGCGCCACACGACGGCCAATCTGGCCGGGCTGGTAGTGGTGAGCGACTTCAATCAGAACACGGGCCCCTCGGCCGTTGAAGCCGCCCGGCGACTGGGCGCCAAGGTTTACACGGTCGGCGTCGGGCCGGTGGCGGCAGCCGACGTAAGCGTCGACCTGCAAACCCCGCTGGTGATGAAGAAGGACGAGCGATCGACGATCGTGGCCACGGTTCGGCAAGACGGGCTGACGGGCAAGACCGTCACGCTGCGGTTCTCCGCCCGGCGATTGGGCGGCACGGGCGGCCCGGCCGAGCCGCAAGCGATCGGCCAGAAGACAGTCACGCTGTCGGGAAACACGCGAACGGTCGACCTCTCGTACACGCCGAAGGAAACCGGCCGATTCGCATTCGTCGTCGAGATGGACCCGCTGGAAGACGAAGTGATCGACGCGAACAATCGGGCACGGCGCGAGGCCACGGTCCGCGACGACTTCCTCCGGCTGCTCTACGTCGAGTACGAGCCAACCTGGGAGTGGCGGTTCATCAAGGAAGTCTTCCACCGCGACAAACTGGTCGGCCGGCGAGGCTTTAGAACGTTCCTGCGGTCCGCCGACCCCAAGGTCCGCCAGACGAACGAGTTATTCCTCAAAACGCTCAGCCCGGCGCGTAGCGAGTTCTTCGCCCACGACGTTATCTTCCTGGGCGACATGCCGGCCGCCGCGATCAGCTCGCGGTTCTGCCGAATGACGAAGGAGTTCGTGACGAATTTTGGCGGCGGGTTGGTGGTGCTCTCGGGTCCCCGGTTTGGTCCCGGCCAACTGGCCGACACACCGCTGGCCGACATGCTGCCGGTCAAGCTCGACCCGGCCGGCGGACTCCGCGACCGCAAGCCGTTCCGCTTGCAGCTTACACCCGAGGCCGTGCAGTACGATTTCATGCGGTTGGGGTCCGACAGCGTCGATGGCAAAGGGGCCGAGAGCGACAAAGCCTGGGGCAACCTGGGTCCGTTGCCCTGGTATCAGCCGGTCGAGCGGCTGGCACAGTTGTCGACGGCCCTGGCCGTGCATCCGGTCGACAAGTGCGTCGACGGCAAGACACCGCAGCCGCTGGTGGCGGTGCGGCAGTACGGCCGCGGCGAGGTCGTCTACCTGGCGTTCAACGAAACCTGGCGGCTGCGACGCAAGTACGGCGACCGTTACTATCGGCAGTTCTGGGGACAGATGATCCACCGGCTGGCGTTGCGTCACGCACTGGGCGCGCAGAAGCGGTTCGTGGTGCGTACCGATCGCCGCCGCTATCAGGTCGACGACCACGTGCTGGTGACGGTCGAGGCGTACGACGCCGACTTTAAGCCGCTGGCCGAAGATAAGCTCCCCGAGCACAAGCTATTGGCCACCCTGACCATCCCCGGCCGGGACCCGAGCAAGGCCAATGTCCGCCGGCTGAACATTTCGCAGTTGCGAGACGGTGTGTTTGAAGCCCGAATTCCGCTGGTCGTCGGCGGCGAACATCGGCTTGCCGTTATCGACCCGATCAGCAAAGAGCCGGTCGAGGTTACCTTCCAAGTGACTGCCCTGTCGGTCGAACGCCGTCGCGCGGTTCGGGGCGCGGCCCTGGAGCAGGCACTGGCCGCGGCCACGGGCGGAAAGACTTTCGATCTGACAACCGCCGGCAAGCTGCCCGACGAAATCAAGTTGGTCTCCAAGACGGAGACACACATCGAGGTAATTTCCCTGTGGAACACCTGGTTCTGCTTCATCTGCGTGATCGTATTGATGTTGGGTGAATGGCTAGGCCGAAAACGAGTGAACCTGCCATGACCAAGCTCTCAAAACTCCACTTGCGATTGGCCGATCTGGGTGCCACTGGCATCTTGCCAGTGCTTTCCGGTGCCACTGGCATCTTGCCAGTGCTCTTTAGCCCCAGGCTTGCCGTCTCCAGCTTCAAACGCATGTCCGTACTGATACTCTCCCCGGGGAATGAACGAACACTCGGGTTCCGGCAACAAGCCGAGCACCACAAAACACTGGCAGAATGCCAGTGGCACCCCGAACACTGGCAGGATGCCAGTGCCACCCGGCGAGTGAACCTGCCATGACCAAGCTCTCAAAACTCCACTGGCGATTGGCCGATCTGGGCCGCCGCCGTCAGAGCGTGCGCTGGGGGACCGGCTACAGCGCGCTGGCGCTGGCCGTGCTTTGGGGGCTGGCAGCCGTGTTCCTGGTCGACTGGCTATTGGAGATGACTCGTCCGCAGCGGGTGGTGGCGATGGTGATTTGCCTCGGGGCCATAGTTTGGGCCTTCCGCCGCTACGTGCGGCCCTGGCTGAGCGCTCGGGAATCGGAACTCGAAATGGCCATCATGGTCCAGCGCGAGGAGCATATCGACACTGACTTGGTCGCCGCGCTGCAATTCGAGTGGCCGGAAGCCTCTCAGTGGGGCTCCGTCGTCCTGGAACAGGCCGTCATCGACCAGACCGCCGAAATCAGCCCCCGGCTCGACGTAACCAAGAGCCTCTCGCGCCGCGAACTCTCGCGCCGGGTTGTCATCCTGATGGCAACGATTGCGCTCGTGGCCGCCGGCGTCTGGCGGTTCCCCGATCACACGCTGGCTTTCCTCAACCGGTTGCTGCTCGGTTCGCTACACTATCCCAGCAAAACGGTCATCGAAAAGGTGGAAGTCAACGGTATCCCGATTGATCTGGCCGCCTGGCGACGTACCGTCGTCAAGAGCCCCTTCGGCCAGCCGGTCCGTTTCGAGGCAACTTGCTCGGGCAGCCTGCCCGCGGGCGGCCGCGCCGAACTGAAGGCCGCTTCCAGCGGGCAGCGGACGACGCTGCCGCTGGCACCCGACGCCGAACGGCCGAACGTTTTTGTCGGCGAGTTGCCCCGGCTGGTCGATTCGGTCGATTACCAGCTGTACGTTGGCGACGCCTGGACCGATCGGGCGCGGCTGG
>CAZDHN010000515.1:0-4940 GCA_964505115.1 uncultured Planctomycetaceae bacterium | reverse complement strand
GAGATTAAGAGGCTGAGATTAAGAGGCTGAGATTAAGAGGCTGAGATTAAGAGGCTGAGATTAAGAGGCTGAGATTAAGAGGCTGAGATTAAGAGGCTGAGATTAAGAGGCGGAGGCTGTTTTTTTGGTTGTCAGTGAATCGTCTGCTCGAAGAAACGCTCTTCGGGATCCCGACGTGCGATTGATGCTCGAGGTACGCGACGGCAGCGCGGCCGCGTTCGAGGAGCTAATGCTGCGCTATCAGAACCGGCTGGTCACCGTGATGGAGCATCTGGTCGGCGGTCGTCATCAGGCGGAAGACCTGGCCCAGGAGGTGTTTTTGAGGGTATATCGGGCCCGACAGAGCTACGTGCCGGGCGCGAAGTTTTCCACGTGGCTTTTTACGATAGCCAACAACGCGGCCCAAAATGTGCTGCGAACGCTTTCGCGGCGTCGCGAGGTGAGCCTGCCGGCTCGCGAGAGCGGCCCGCTGGGAGCCAATCCGATGGAGGTGCTTGTCCAAGCCAGCAGCGGCCAGATGCCCTCCCGACAACTCGACAAGGCCGAAGCACGCGACATCGTGCGACTGGCCATCGGCGCGTTGAACGAGCGTCAGCGGATGGCCGTGCTTCTGAGTAAATTCGAAGGGATGAGTTACGCGGATATCGCCGAATCGATGGAACTGACGCCGCAAGCCGTCAAGTCGCTCCTATCGCGCGCCCGAGGCAACCTCCGCGAGGTGCTCGAACCATATTTCCGAAGCGGTGAATATCCGATAATTGAAGAATAATATTTGGCGGACGGACCATTGGCACGCACCGTGACAAGAATAACATTTAGCGGCCGGGCTTACCCGACGCGTTTGACTAACTATTAACCCGACCCCACAAGCATGAGCCCGCACGATCCGAGCAACGACGATCCCGGCGCCATCGAAGAGCAGTTGGTGGCGTACCTCGACGGCGAACTGGACGAGCCATCCAGCCGGCGGATCGAGGAGTTGCTGGCCTCCGACCCGGCGGTGCGCGATAAGCTCGAGCAATTGGATCGGGCCTGGGAGATGCTGGACGAACTGGGGCAAGCGTCGGTCGATCACGGCTTCACCGATAGCACCCTGGAGATGGTGGCCGTCGCGGCCGAAGAGGATCTCGATCTTCATCGAGCGGAGTTACCCCGGCTGCGCCGCCGCCGATGGTTGATCGCGGGCGGAGGTTTGGCGGCCAGCGGTCTGGCCGGATTCCTGGCCGTGGCCCTCTTCTGGCCCGACACGAACCGGCAACTGATTCGCGACCTGCCCGTGCTGGAAAATCTCGACCAGTACAGCCAGATCGACGATGTCGAGTTCCTGCGCGTGTTGCATCGCGAGGGACTATTCAAGGAGGATCCCGCCGATGGACCGTAGCCAGCGGAGTTGGAATCGGTGGCTTTGCCTGCTGGTCGCCGTCGCTTGTCTGTCGGCGGTTGGCGGTATCGCGTTGGCTGAAGAGCCGCGGTCGGCCAAGGGTCGGGTCGAGAGCATGACCCCGGCCGAGAAGCACGTACTGGCACAACGCCGGCTACGGTTCGCCGCCCTGAAGCCTGACCAACAAGACCAGCTTCGCCGGCTGCACGATCAAATCGAGCGAGACCCCAATTCGCCCGAACTGCGCCGGGTGATGTCGCGATACTACGAGTGGCTCAAGACGCTTCCGCCCTACGTTCGGGCCGAGTTGGCCGAGTTGACGATGGCCGCGCGGGTCGAGCGAATCCGGGAAATCCGAGAGGAAGAACGCCGTCGGCAAGCAAAACTGCTCCGGCCGGAAGATGCCGAGGTGCTGCGCAAATGGATGGAAGGCATCGTTGCCCGACACGGGGATCGAATCATTGAAAACCTGCCCGAGCAGATGCAAAAACGCGTGGCCGATTTGAAGGGTCCCATGCGTCAGCGGGCGATTATGGGCGCGTTGTGGATGCGTTTGTACTCGCCCGGTTCGGGCAAGACGCCATCGATTCCCGAGCGGGACCTGGCCGAGTTGCGATCCAAGCTGTCGGCGACGGCTCGTAAGAACTTGGAATCGCTGCCGACGGCCGATCAGTGGCGAATGATTGCCGGCTGGAGTCGACAGGTTGTTTACCGCCAACCGTTTGGGCGACGACCGGGGAAAGGTAATCCGTCGAAAGCCGACGAGGAGTTGGCCCGATTCTTCGAGCACGAGTTGAGTTCCCAGCAGCGCGACCGATTGCTGGGGCTTCCCGCCGAACAGATGCAATCGGAATTGTGGCGAATGTACATGTTCCGGCAGAAGGGCTCCGAAGCATCGTCTCGGCGGCCGGGCGATTTGCGTCGGGGTAGGCCGCACCCGATAGATTCTCGACCCGGCCCGCCACGATTCATCCGCGGAGGCCCAGCCGACCGCCCGCCCCACGACCGTTCGCCCAAGCCCGAAGGCGGAAAGCACAAGGATCCGCCCGGCCGCCGCAAGCCGGCCAAGCCGCGGTAGGCAGTGGGCCAATTCAGTTGAGGCTTCGCCGCGCTCAGCCTCCAGCGGGCGCTGGCGGTTGGCTGGCACAACAGTTCTCGTTGGACGGTGTGAGCGAGCCGCTGCGCAACCGCCAGCTTCCGCTGGCGGCTATTGTCACCAAAGTGGCAATGTGGTGCTCTCACACCGATTCGACGAGCGCTTGCCCATCAACCACCCACTATCAACTATCAACCATCAACCATCAACTACCAACTACTCACTTGAATTAGCCATCGTGGCCGGCAGCCAGGTTGCCAGGTAGTAGGCTCGGGGAGTGGAAAGGTCGAGAATAGCGGTCAGGTCGATCTTCGGCTTGCCGGTGTTGGCGCCCATCAGAATGCTGGCCAGATTGGGTTCCGGCTTGTACTTGACCACCTGAACGTCTTTCTCGTTCAGCCCTGCCAGTTTGATCGCCCGATCGATAGCTTCTTCGAGGAACCCGATCTCGTCGATCAGGCCGCTCTTCTTTGCCTGTTGGGCGGTGAAGATTTGCCCGGTGGCCAGTTTATCGAGAGCCTCGGGCTGTTTCTTGAAGGCCGGCCGACCTTGCTTGATGACGTCTTTGAATCGGGTGAAACCTTCGTCGACCAGCGTTTGGAGGATCTTGCGTTCCTCTTCGGTCATCGGTTTGGAGAAGCTGCCCATCGTTTTTAGGCGGTGGCTGGCGATGGAATCCTCGGCGACGCCCCAATTCTTCAACAACTCGGTGAGGTTGTAGTGAGGGATGACCACTCCGATCGACCCGGTCCAAGTGGTCGGCTCGGCGAAGATCGTTCCCGGCCTGTCGCCGACGGCCATGGAGACGTAGTAACCGCCGCTGGCCGCGATTCCGCCCATGCTCACCACGAGGGGGACCTTCTTCTCCTCGGCCAGTTCGCGGAGGTGATGCAGCATGTAGTCGCTGCCGTTGATGGTTCCGCCCGGCGAGTTCACCCTTAGCACGATGGCCTTGATGTCCTTGTCTTCCTTGGCCCGATTGATCTGCCGTCGGAAGAACCCCTCGCCGCTGATGATGGTTCCTTCCACCGAGATGATGGCGATTTTGTCCTTGCCGTCCCGCTGGTGCGAAACGAATTTCTCCCGCACCCGATCTTCCTTGCCAATCGCACTTAGGCCCGCCAGCCCGAACAGGGCCACGTTCATTACCACCGATCCGGCCAAGACCAAAAAGAGCAGCAGCAGGAGGATCGGGCCGAACCGCCTCGGCCTCCCACGCGGCGGACCGGGCGGCTGCTGCCCGACAACTTGAGCGACAACGGGCGACGATTGTCGGTCTTCCGGCCTTGAATGGGGATTGGGATCCATGATGGGGGTGCCTCTTGGTTGATTGTAAGCATTCGTCGAACCCGTGCGTAGTGACTCGACAATAGTCATTATCCTAGTGTAGGTTATGGAGAAGGCAACACCCCCATTGGACGGTTGCTCGCGGCTTGGTGTTGCCATGAAGTGCCTTCTGACGGTAAGCTATCGATCTGCACGCACATCGGCCAGATCGTAATGTTCTAACTTCAGATGGCTGAGCCGTTACCAAAAGGAGATGTCGAGTGATTGTCGCTGCTTCCAGCGGATGTTTCGGTGATTTGCCCCTCAGCGCCGCGCTACAGCGGCTGGTCGACCTGGAATACACGGCCGTGGAGATACTGATCCACGAGTCGGGCGGGCACATGAAGCCGTCCGAGGTTGCCGCCGATATCGAAAAGGCGGTAAAAGTCTGCCGGCAGACGCACAGGCTCACGCCGGTTGCCTACAGCGTCGAAATCGAGGCGCCGGAGGAGCAGTACTACGCCCAATTCGCCGCCTGCTGCAAGCTGGCAAAGGCCACCAAGGTCATCACAATCACCGTGCCCTCGGCCGAGTTGGGTACGCCCTTCAACGCCGAAGTGGAGCGGCTTCGCGAACTGGTGGACATCGCCAGCGCCGAAGGCGTGCTCGTCGGCCTGCTGACCCAGGCCAACCGAATGACCCAAGACCCCGATACGGCGGTCGTGCTTTGCAACAACGTAAAAGGGCTGGGTATTACACTCGATCCAAGCCAGTACATCTACGGACCTCACGCCGGCGCAGGCTTCGAGCAGCTTTTCAAGTACGTCCTGCACGTGCGACTCCGCGATACCAACAAGGAAGCACTACAGGTACGAATCGGGCAGGGAGAGGTCGAATACGGCCGGCTCGTCACCCAATTGAACAAGTTCAACTACAAACGGGCACTCGCCGTCGACATCGTCGCCATGCCCGACGTGGACCATGCGGCCGAAATGCGAAAGATGCGGCTGCTGCTGGAAAGCTTGGTCTGAACGGTTCCAATCGAGACCGTTCTTTCAGTTTGTAGCTGGATTCGCAAGAATTCAGCCCGTGATCACTAGTCCGTCTGAATTCTTGCGAATCCAGCTACAAACGTGTTCCTGCGCCCGTCGGGCTGGGACGAAATCTACGCGTCGCACACCTTCCATGAAATTACGA
>CAZDHN010000514.1:0-4953 GCA_964505115.1 uncultured Planctomycetaceae bacterium | reverse complement strand
AGTGGCGGAATGGCAGACGCGCTGGATTCAAAATCCAGTGAGCTTAACGCTCGTGAGGGTTCGATCCCCTCCTCCGGTACTCGTTGCCAGAAAAGGACTTACGCCAATTCGGCGCGGGTCCTTTTCTCTTGCGCTCGGCCAGCCATCCAAAATCTCCTTCATTGTCCGCGGATTGCACCCGAACGCTGCGATGTGGACATGAAAGCGGGGGGCGATGGCCGCGACTGGAGGCCCACGCTATTGACCACGATTACGCGGTACTCATGCTTCGTTTCCGGCTTGGCCGAGTCGTCGATAAAGCGCATCTCCGCTAGCGGCTGCGAGGGCGTATCGCCGTAGGACATTGCCTGGAACAGCGGTCGGCCAAACCGGCTCGCCGACTTCTCCGGGAGCCGGCCTATATTCTTTCCATCCCGCTCGACGATGAACGCCTGGATGCCGCTCTCGAAGTCAGCCACGGCGTTCCAGGTGACTTCCACTGTCTGGTTGGGCTTTCTTGTCGCCTTGACGTCGAAGGCGGGTGGCGGCGGGGTCGTGTCGCCGACCGCCCCGATCTTCACGTACTCCGCCCAGGCTTTGGCCACGCGCTCGTTCGGCAGCCAGACCGCCTCGTCGGGATCGCCGGAATAGGAACCCGCCGGCTCCGGCTTGTCGCTCAAGGGGGCCGCCAACCAGGCCGACTTCATGTCGACCGGCTTCAGTCGCTGGTCGGCGCTATCGGTGTCCGGCAGTCGCATCGCCAGGCAGGCGTCGAAGAAGGGGATGGCCAGATAACGGGAGTCGCCGCACTCGTGGCCGGTGAGCGGGTCGGGGGCGAAGCCGATCGGCGCGCCCTTCGCCCGATATGCCTTGAACATCTCGAAATTCCCGGTCCAAGCCCGAACGAATCGCTCATGGGTCCTCTCCTTCTCGCCGGGGTTGCACATCGCGGGAACCGAATACGTCGCCGGGGGCATCGCCGGCTTGGGGATATTGCCCTTTTCCCAAGTGGCGTAGGCCGTGCCCGATTGGAACCAGATCGCCACGATGCGGTCGGGGTACATGGTCTGCATCAGGCTTGCCCAGAAGCCGCCGCCCGAATGACCCCACAGACACCACGGCGCCGTCTCCAACTCCGGGCGTTTCGCCTTGGCGGCCAACTCGCCCAGCGCCTTCAGGAATGCTTTGGCCGAACCGTTGCGGGGATCGCACCACGCCCGGCAGTTCCGCTTATCTTTCTGATGGAACGACGGCCCCAGCAACGCGCAGTCCCGTTTTCTGGCCAGGGCTTGCCAGTGGAGATCGTATGCCACCGTTTCGCCGCACTTGCAGGCACCGGGTCCACAGCCGTGCTGGTGTACGATGATCCCGCGGATCTTCGACACGCCGTCCGGAATCCAGAGCGTGTAGGTCACTCCCATCTGTAACTGGTCGGGCTCGGCGGAGGGCGGATATTCGACCTCCAGATAAGAGTCGCCGGCAAACGTGGTGCTGGAGACGCTCAATAGAAGAAGTGCGGCCAGGTGTGCGAAGGGGATTGCTCTCATCTGACGATTGCTCCTTGAAAGATCGACGGCGCCTCCAGCGGGCGCCATGCTTGTTACGGTTCATCGACCACCTTCAATGTGGCTCGCCGGAACTGCAATTCTAAGCGACGCCGCCGCGCAATGCCACCGCGCTCCCTGGATTGGCAGGAGCCTCGCCCTCCCATTCCTTGACTTTGCAGGGGTCAATAAAATTGGCGGTCTCAATCCAGCGCTATATCGCTCCGGTTCGGACCGTCCGGAACCACATTCACCTTGATTCCCGAGGTGTGGAAGCGGGTGTACTTCGTGGGGATCAGGGACTGGGTCTCCGGCACGCCGGTGTAGTCGATGCCGCCCTCGATGCTCATGTCGGGCCGACCACCTTTGCGCTCGGGCATGGCCACAACCTGGACGCGGTGTTGCCCGACCACCGCCTCCACGCGATAGTGGCCATTGGAATCGATCAGGGCGGGCTTGCTAGGGGGGCCGTCCTCGGGCACGAACATCACGGTGCCGAACGGCAAGGGATCGCCCTGGTACGTCACGGTGCCCTCGACTACGTACTTCCGCGGCCCGGAAGGACCGCAGCCAGCCGCGAGGAGTGAGACAAGCAGCGGGAGAAGGGCAAGTGTTGTCGCGCGCATTGTCATGTCACTGTGTCCAGCGGTTGACCTCTCCGCCGTCGCGGGTTGCCAAGTCCTGGTAGATGGAGAACTCGATCGTTTCATTGATGAACTGGACGCTGCCGTCAGCCATTACGAACTGCGCGCCGCCGGGGTGCCGGCTGCCGAAGTCGATGTAGTTGAACTCCAATGGCTGCGACCCCGTCGGGCAGCCACCCGGCTTTGCCCCGTGCCGATAGCACAATACGGCCGGGTCGGTATTCATCGGCCAGACGATGGTCTTGCCCTGGAAGACGGCCGGAGTGTCCTTGGTCATCCAGCCTTTGCTCCAGAGTCGCAAGTCGGTAATCCGTTCACCGGCGATGATGGTGTTCGTGGTGCCGTCCAGAATGTCGCCGATCTTCGTCTTGCTGTAGAAGTAGATGATCCCGTCGGTCGCAACGTAACCGTATGGCAAGGAAGCGGTGCCCACGTGGTTGTCGTCGAGCCCCGGGCCCATCACGGCGGCGTAGTTTGCCGTACGCCGCTCGGCCTGGGGACTGATGTAGTCGAACTCGTTCTTCCCGTCGCTAGGGCAAGTTAGCATGGGCGCCACCTGCTTCGACAGGGTTGGATGGTAGGGATTGGGGGCCTTCTTCATCTCGTCGTAGACGGCGTTCTGCTCCAGGTAGGGAAGAATCGAGTAGAACCACGAAATCTCCATGGTCCCGGTTTCCCAAATCGTGGTCCCGACCGCCGGAAAGCACTTGTATGTCGCGTGGTAGTTGTGTAGCGCCAGCCCGATTTGTTTGAGATTGTTCGCACAATGCATCCTACGCGCCGCCTCGCGGGCGGCCTGCACCGCCGGCAGCAACAGCGCGATCAGGATGCCGATGATCGTTATGACGACCAGCAACTCGACCAAGGTAAACCCCGTCTTGCCTTGCGACATGATCGACTCGCCCGGTATAAGACCCGTTTTGCCTTGCGACATGATTACGTCCCGATTAGTTGAGAAGACCCACGCCCATTCAATCGTGACACGCGCCGGTGGGTCGCGTGCCGCGACCCGCGATGTCTTGGATCACGGTCTGGCGGCCGGCCGAGGGATCGCTGCTCTGGCGGACAACCAGATGCGGCTCCAGAAGCACGTGGCTTCGCGGCCGGTCGACCGGCTCCTGTATCGTGTCCAACAGGCCCAGGACGGCAAGCCGGGCCATCGACTGCACCGGATAGTCGACCGTGGTCAACGAAGGGCAGGTGACACGCGACTCGGGCAGATTGTCGAAGCCGGCCACGCCTACCTGCTCGGGCACCGCCACGCCGTGTTCGCGGCAATACTCCAAGGCCCCGATCGCCAGCAGATCGTTGAAAGCGAAGACGGCCGTCGGCCGATCCTCGCGATCCATCAGCCGGCCCATCGCCTGGTAGCCCGAGGCTACATCATCGCCGTCGTCGTCGACGATGCGGTTGTCGGGTAGTTCAACTCCTTCCTCCTCGAGCGCCGAGCGGTAGCCGTCCAGACGCATGTCCTGCTTCAGCCGCGACCCAAAGGAGATGTAACCGAACGACTCATGTCCCATGCTCAACAGGTGCCCGGCCACCAGGGCCCCGCCGGCGAAGTTGTGCGTGACCACGAAGTCGGCCTCCACGCCCGCCAGCCGCCGGCTGACGAACGCCAGGGGGACCTTTCGGGCGACCAGATCGCGGTAGAGGTCGACACAGCGGTCGTCCAAGCCCGGACAGACCACCAGCCCCTCGACGCCGATCTCCAGGAAGCTGGCCACGGCGCGCCGCTCGCGATCGAAGTCGTAACCGCTGCTGGCCGTCATCACCTGATAGTCGCGATCGGCCGCAACCCGCTGTATGTGGCGGCAGAGGTTGCTGAAGAACGGGTTGTTGATGTTCGTCAGCAACAGGCCCAGACGCCGCGGCGCGCCGCCCGTGTGGGGGCGGGCGACCTTAGGGCTAATCAGGGCCGGGTTGGTCGAGTCGCCGATCAGCAGCCCGGCCTCCTTCAGGCACCTGAGCACCTTGTGCGCCGTCGTCAAGGAGATCTCGAACCGCTCGGCCAGATCGCGGACCGTCATGAACCGGCGACCCGGGCCGCCGTGCAGACCGTCGAAAAGCTCCTTCTCAAGCCGGGCGGATATCCGTTCGAATCGTATCACCCGCGATTGCCTCCCTTGCGACTCCGTCCGCCACGCGGCCTCGACATGCCAAACCCGACCACGAAAAGACCCAGCGCAATTAGGAACGTCGACGGCTCCGGCACCTCCGCGATGCGCATGCCGTTGACGAAGGCGTAGTAGTTGGGGTCCAAATTGCCGACGACGTTGATTTTGACCTCGCCGTTAGTATCCGCAAAGACGTTGCCCCAGTGCATTAGCTTATGATCCGAGTAACCATCGGCGTCAGCGTCCCAGTTGTTGGAATAGCCCGTGTCGTCGAACCTGGGTATTCCCGACAAGTCCGTCACCGTGAACTCGGTTCCCGAGGTTGTTGCCCTGCGAACCGAGAGTAATTCGATCCTGTACACAGCCGTCTGGTCCAGACCGCCGAGCGTGATCTCGCCCTTCTTGTCGGACGATGCGAGCACGCCGTAATCCCTCAGCACCGTGTCGAGGACCCAGGGAGCGCCCGGGTTGGACCAGCCAGACACATTGGTGTCGTTTGTGCTACTCGCAAGGAAACCATTGGTTATCTCAAGGGTCACGGGCGTGAGAAGCGTGGTGTTGAAGTCCGTCAGGCTGTGGACTTTGTAAGGTTCGCCGTCCAAGTCTGCATAGGCGATCACGTTCCAGCCAATCGGCTCGGCAAAACCTGAACCCGAAGGCACATCCCAG
>CAZDHN010000513.1:0-4953 GCA_964505115.1 uncultured Planctomycetaceae bacterium | reverse complement strand
CGCCGCACTCCAGATATCAGCTCCGTGCCACTGCACGCTCGGATTAGAGTAACCGCTAACTCTTCAACCCCTTCAGCCCGGCCTCCAGGCGCTTGTCGCACTGTATGAGTTCCTTCCAGGTGACGATGCGGTTTTCGTAGGCGGCGGTGCGGCCGAGGATTGTTAGCAGGTTGCTCTGGACGCCGGGCGAGACGGTGGGGTTGCCGTAGTCGCCCTTCTGGATGGACGCGTGGAAGTATTCTGCATTGTCATCGCTTATCCTCCTGCCACGGATCGGAATCTGAATCAGCACCGAGTCTGAAAATGGGGACTGGCTCCGTCGAGGACCTTATTCTGAAGTGATTGGCCAGATTGCCGACGGTGCCTGTCCCCTTTTTCAGACCCGGTAACGTCCGTCGACGCCGATGGTTGCCGTTGCGGCCGGACCTTGCTTCGGCACGAACATCAACGTGCCCAGCGGCAACGGCTCTCCCCGGTAGGCGACCGTGCCGGCCACGGGATACTTCTTCGGCCCGGACTGCCCACAGCCAAAGAGCAGAAGAATGAGGACAAAGAGCAATACGGCGCCGCGTGTCATCAATGGCCTCTTTGGTTTGCCATGCGAGGGAAGCCTCACCGGTCGGTTTGGTTCAGCGGTGGATCGTCGAGTGTCCGCTTGCGGAAATGTTTGATTCGATGAAAGGTGAAATAGTTCGCGTCGTGGAAGCTATGGGCGCCGTTGAAGGCCGTCCTGGACACGGCGATGATGTCTTTGTCCTCAAAAAGCCAATCCACGTACTGGAAGGCCGTCTTATTTCGGTCGGGATGCCGCAGAATTATCGATTCGACGGTCCAGTGTGTAAGGTCGGGGGAAGATGTGAGCGCCAGGATGTTCCGCGTCGCGGCCGGGTTCTTCTGCTTGTTGACTAGCGACCAATAGCGCTTCGACAGCGGGTCGTAACGGATGGTGAACTTGGTATTCCCGCCGGGGAAATCGATGAAGCCTTGTCTCGCCGGGGCGCAATTGATTTTCTTGCCGTCCGCGGAAATGCGGAGCACGTCCGCCCGATCCAGCCCAATATCGCCAATTCGCAGGATGTTAACAAGCTGGCTATCGGGCGTAACCACGATGTTGCCCTCGCGCCATCCCACGCAGGCCGACTTGCTTTTCTTGCCCACTCTCGCCAAATCGTAGGGCAAATAGTTGCTTGTCGTCCAGTTGTCGGCCTTGAGCAGATCGGCGTCGACCGGCGCCGACATGACAAACGATCGGTAGGGATGCACATTGACGCCGAAATCCGGATAGCAGTCTCCCACCTCCATCGACCGCCAGATTCGTCCCTTATGCACGACCATGGGCATGGGGGCGGTATGATAGCTGCTGTCGGCAAGCAGCAGCCCCGAACCGGCATCGTCGGGGGCGGTCCAGGTTTCGCCTCCGTCAAGTGACCTGCGTATCACCACTGAACCCCAGCGGCGATTTGTGCCCATGATGTAGAGCCCTTCTTTATGCACGAAGAGGTTCGACCACCACTGGCCGTGCAAATCGGTCAGCTTCTTCCAGTTCAGCCCGGCATCCGAGGAACGAAACACGGCGGAGCGGTTCTTCTTGGAACCCGGTCCGAAGAAAGAATGGGAGGCAACGTAATCGCCGTTGGGTAAGACGGCGATACTCGCGCAGCCGAGGTATATCCTGGTCTTGGCCGGACTGTAGTTGATGACCACGCCCGGCACGCCGGAATCATCCCGTTCGGATCCGTTTGCCACGCCTTGGATAGCAACACTCGCCAGGACCATCACCAGAAAAACATGGGGAGGGGCGTCGACGATTTGTTCGATTGCCGTCGGGAAGGTGCGTTTCATCTTCAATCTTGCTCCTTGGTGTGGGCCTCAAGACTTGTGAAGTTCCTGGCGTTATGTCGCGTCACGGATTGCCCGCGTCCAGCACGGCCCGGGCATGGCGGGCGAAGAGGCCGCGGATGTCGCTGCGGTACTCGGTGAGGATGCGTTTGCCCAGCCCCTGGTGGTCGCCGCAGTGGTAGAGAGCCCGAGCCAGGGTTATCTCGCGCAAGGGCCCGGTGCGCCGGCGTCGATCCCGCTGGCTATTGTAGAGCGGCTCCAAATCGGTCATTACGTGGCCGCGCATGCCGGGCTTCTGCAGCAGCCGAGCCAAAGGCTCGGCGGCGGCCGGGTCTTTCAGTCGCTCCAAGGCCAAAGCTACGGACCGGTGATGCGACAGGGTGATGTCGGCGTCCAGCCGCTCGAGCCAACTCACAATTGCCGGCAGCGCGGCCGGATCTCCGCTGTAGCCCAGCGCCAGGATAAGCGCGTCGACGGGCGTGGGCAGATGGGCGTATTCGGCCGCCACGCCCTGCAATATCTTGGGGTCCCAATCGTCGACCTTCGCCAACGCGTCGATCAACTCGGGCACGCCCTCTCGCTCGCCCAGGATTCCGAGCAGCTTGGCGTAGGCCAGCCGGGCTTCGCCGCTGGACTGACGATAGGCCGCCTTCAACATCGGCCGAGCCGTGGCCGATTGGGAGAAGATGATCGCCAACGCTTTACACCGGTTCTTTCGTGACTGGGCCGGGTCCGTGTATTGCTCGACCGCCTCGCGGATTGTCGCCTTAGGCAAGGGGAACGAATCGACGTCCCTCAGCACGCTTTTCGGCAGGTTGCCGATCTTGACCAGATGCCGTTGCAGCCGCTTGACGTCGATTTCCCGCGGCATGCAGCCGGTCTTGACCGCAATGGCCGCGGCCACGCCGGCGGCGTAGCCCTGGTTGTGCATGTCCTTCTGCATCCGCACCATGGCCGAGGCGTCGCGCCGCATGCTAATGCCCAGCCCCGTTACCAGCAGGCCTTCCACCCCGCGCGGCAACAGGCAGCGATAGGGCGTGTAGCAGCTTCCGCCCGGCGCGGGATGGTTCGCCTTGAGCGTCTTCTTGGTATGCGGGATCAGGGCGAAGTAGGGTTCGCTCGGGTAGCCGTGCGAGTCGTAGTCGGAAGCCGAAAGCACGACCGAGTCGGGATAGGTCCGCTCGGCGATCTGGTCCAGGAACGACATGATATGGTCGCCCACTATTCGTCGCCGTTCGCGTGTCTGAATGAACGGCCCCACATCGTAGGACGTTCCCTCGCCCGCCAAACGCATGCCCACAAAGGCGCGCCAGGTGTCGACCATGTCCGACTCGTCTACCAGTAGGTAGTCGCTGTTAACGTAGTCTTTTTCCAAGGGCCGCCGCGGCAATCCGGTTCCTTGCATGGCGATGCCGCCCGAGTCGCTACCGTACATGGAATCGGCGCCGGCGGCGACGGCCAGATCGGCGTTGCCGGTCGAATCGATCACGACACGAGCCAGCACCACTCCGCGTCCGGCCGGCGTGGCCACGACGGCGCCGCGTAGGCGGTCCTTCTCCACGTAGACGCCGCACCCCAGCACGCCGAACCATATCTTGCCGCCCGCCTCGCGAATCTGGCGGCGGAACCACTCCATCTTGTGTTCGGTGTTGTGTGTTTTGTCGGGAAAGGGAACCTCGGCCGTGAAGCCGCGGTTCAGCCCGTGATAGGGCTTGCCGATCAGCCCCAACGTACCGACGCCGCCCAGGCCCTCCTGATATTCGACCACCAGGACGTTGACGCCGCGACGAGCAGCGGCGATGGCGGCGCAAGCGCCCGAGGTGCCGCCGCCCACGACCACCACGTCCACGTCGGCCAAGACGGGCACGGCTGTCGCCGGGGAGTCAACCGTTTTCTCGCTCGTCTTGGTCGAGCGCAGGCCGGTAAGTATCTCGCGGATATCGCCGCCGGTGCGTGTCGCGGGCGTTTTGGCCACGGCCACGCGGAGTTCGCCACGCGGCGTAATGTCGGCCGCTTGTAGCGCGGCCGCTCGGCCTGCCTGTCGGCCAATACGCTCTTGTGAATCGGGACGCAACAGCTTCTGGATCTTCTCCCTCGCCAGATCCGCCGCGGTGCCGATCACGTAGAGCCGATCCACTCCCTCGGGTTGAAAGCGCCCCAGGTCCGGCGAGGCGTGGACGCGACCGAGAATTGTGGTGTTCGGCACGACCTGGATGCGTTCGGACGCCCGCAGTTGACCGTCGCGATACGTGACGTCGCGCATCTGTTGCTCGGCTTCGGCCAACGAGGGGAAGTCGTCTCCTACTTCCAGCTTCTTTTCATAAACGTGGAACGACAATTCCCGATCCCGCGATTTGACAGCGGCCGGGATTTCGCGGACGGGTTCGATCCGACTGTTGGGCTTGCCGCCCAGCACGACGCGGCGGCAGAGCGACGGGCCGGTTGGCGCGGAGCGGAACTTCGCGCCAGCCAGTCGGGCGACGATCGCATTGTCGGTCGCGTCGACCATCACTTTGGCGTTGATCGCTTGCCGGCCCGCCCGGTTGGCGATCACCAGGCCGGCCACCTGGCCCGATTCGTCTCGCAACAGATCCGTCGGATAGCATCCCAGCAAGAAATCCGCCTTGGCCTCCAGCAGGGCGAGTTCCAACTTGCGTTTCACGCGAATGGGGGTTGTAACCCGAAGATCGCCGAACAGTTGGCCCGTCAACTTGCCCTCCGGCTGCTCGTCTTCCTCCAGCCACAAATTAAGCGTGGCGCAGAGGTCTTCGCCCAGATAGGTACGCGGCGCAACCAGCAACACCGAGGCTCCCGACTCGGCCGCCTCGACCGCCGCGGCAACCGCCCCCAGCGTTCCGCCCACCACAAGCACGTCGGTCTGCCTCACCAAAGGAATCTGTCGGGCGCTTTGGGAAACGGTTCCGGCGTCGGTCGTGGCCACGGCCGCGTTGGACACGATAGCCAGGCAAAGCGTTGCGGCGGCAAACATGAGAAGCTCCCGGGTAGGAGATATCGGCGGGTTGACAACTACCATTATGACAATCCGGCGCTTGAAGTGCCACCCGCCGTTTAGCCGCCAGTGGAAGCTGGCGGTTGCGTTGCGATCCCATTTTG
>CAZDHN010000512.1:0-4954 GCA_964505115.1 uncultured Planctomycetaceae bacterium | reverse complement strand
GATTAGCGTCCGACGGGCTGAATTCTTGCGAATCCAGCTACTGGTAAACTCAAAGCGGACAGACTACTAGTCATTCGCGCAAGCCGCTTGCCTGTCGCGCCGTTGCCCCGTGCAAGGAATCCGCAATGTTCATGCATCGCCTGACCGGTTCCGTCATGTTTCGCTGGTTGCCGGTCATCGCTGCCGTTGTTCTAATCCTGCCGATTGCCGTGGAACCTCCAGCGGCATCGGGCCAGGTTGCGACCCAGACCGCCCGCGAAGGCCGTGGTGCGATCTCGGCCGAGCGGCGGGCGGAACTCTACCGCCAATTGCGTAGTCAGGCCGAAGTGCTGGAGAAACAGGCGGCCGTCGTCAAGACGGTTGCCAAGCTGATTGGCCCCGCCGTCGTGCATATTGAAGCAGACGTGACTAACCGCCAAAGCTTGCAGTATGGAGCCGGCCGCCACGTCGAGGAATCCGGCTCCGGGGTGATCGTCAACCTGAAAGGCAAGTTTTACGTTCTCACCAACCGGCACGTCATCCGCGACGCCCTGCCCGAGGGCATCAAGATCGGTCTGCACGATGGCCGAAGAATCCATCCGACCAAGGTTTGGGGGGACAAGGAAACCGATATCGCCGTAATGGCCGTTTCGGCTCCCGATCTGGCCGCTTCGCCGTTGGGTGACAGTGATCGAATGGAAATCGGCGATTTCGTACTGGCCGTCGGAAGCCCCTTCGGCCTGAGCCACTCGGTCACCTACGGTATCATAAGCGCTAAGGGACGACGCGACCTTGCGCTGGGTGGCACCGACGTCCGCTTCCAGGATTTCCTCCAGACCGACGCGGCCATCAACCCGGGCAATAGCGGCGGCCCCTTGATTAACCTGCGGGGTGAAATCATCGGAATCAACACGGCCATTGCCAGCAACTCGGGAGGGAACGAGGGGATCGGTTTCTCGATACCGATCAACATGTTCGGAATCATCGCCCGGCAGTTGATCGAGCACGGAAAGGTGGCTCGCGCGTTCCTGGGCGTTACGCTCGATTCAAAGTTCGGGCCCGCCATGGCGGCCGAAGTGGGGTTGCCTCGACCGTGCGGCGCGCGAATAACCGGCATCACGGGCGACTCGCCCGCCAAAGCGGCCGAGCTGCGGGTGAACGATGTCATACTCCGCTTCGAGAACACTCCGGTGGAAGACGACGCCCATCTGGTGAACCTCGTCAGCCTTACCGAAATCGGCAAGAAGGTCCGCCTGGAAGTCTTTCGCGACCGCAAGTCGATCATCGTCGAGGTAGCGGTGGGCGACCGCGGCCGCTTCAAGCCGCAAGACTAAGAAATCGGTCAAGGAGTGGACCGGCAACTCGATAGGTTAGCCCGGTCGCCCGCGACCGGTCGGGAGGATATTGCTCGTTGTCTTCCCGTCGCAGGCGACGGGGCTAACACTCATATTATCTGACCGGGCTAGCTCATCCGCGCGGCATTCGAGAGGTGACGGATAATCTCTTCGATCACCTCGGCTTCGTCCATGTCGACGGCAACTGCCATGTTGTGGCGCCAGGCGGGCACGCGACGGCGGTCGAACACGGTGGCCCCGGTCGTCAATTCACCGCTGGTTTCCACGTCGCCGGCCATCTCCTGAACGGTAAACAGTTCCGGCCGAAGCGCCGCCATCAGGGCGATCGAATCGTGGACGTGAATCCCTTCCAGGCCGAATCGCTGCCGGTAGTTGCGGAACGCCGGGGGCAATATCTTCCGCAGGAAGCGGCCCAGCTTGGTAGATTCGTCGGGTAGCCGATTGAATAAATCGTAGCTCAGCACGAGCCGATTGGTCACGTCCAGCGGGATCAGGGTCTTGGTGCATCGGGAAAGGAAGACCTGTCGAGCCGAGGGCGGGTCGCAATAGATGTTGAATTCGGCGCTGGGCGTAATGTTACCCGACCCGCTGACCGCCCCGCCCATCATGACCACCTGCCCGACCGGCAGCTCAGGATCGCGTTGGAACGCCCGGGCGATGTTCGTCAACGGCCCCAGGGCCACGATGGTGACGGCATCGGGGTCGGCCCGGACGGCGTCGCAGATAACCTTCTCCGAAGGATGCCGGCTTCGCAACTCGGCCACTTCAAAAGCGACCCCTCCCAACCCGTCAATCCCGTGAACGTAGCGTCCGTCCACCGGTAACGGAGCGTCCGGCTCCGAGGCGGCGCCGATCCGCGGCCAGCGCGGCGGGTCGATTTGCTCAATGACTACCTGAACATTCCGCGTGGCCTGGGCCGGCGGAACGTTTCCACCGACGGCCGTTACCGCCAAAACTTCCAGATCCGGGTTGGAAAGCGCCATGCACAACGCCATGGCGTCGTCGATTCCCGGATCGACGTCAAGGATCACCTTCTTGGGCATGCGGTTCCTCGCATACGGGTCTACCGAGGGGGCATCCATGCTCCTCCCGGCGAAAGTCTTCCGTCCGCCGGTCAGAAACTGCCCACAACCGGCAATTGTAGAGTCCCTGCTGGCGCAGGGCAATACTAGTACGCAACGATGCCGATTCTCGGGCGTAGGAACGGGTATGTGGAACCTCGATGGTTCGGCGACACTGCGGTAGCTGAATTCGCAAGAATTCAGATGGATTTACGCTCACGGGCTGAATTCTTGCGAATCCAGCTACAAACGTGTTCCTGCGTCCCCGATTCACCCCGCCGTTTCTTCAGGAGTTTGGAACCCCGGCACAACGTCTCCCCCTTCCCCCTCTCCCCCCCGGCTACCTCGGCAAGCGTCGGCGCGGTACAATTTTACGTCTTGCCTAATATTTGCCCATCGTTTGAGGAAACCGTCAATGATCCAGGCTACCGTGGAGTTGGTTGAGGCTGGTCGCGACCTGTCGATCGAGCAGATGACCGATGCGATCAGCGCCATCATGGATGGAAAGGTTTCCGAGGCGCAGGTGGGCCGACTGCTCGTTGCCCTGCACGCCAAGGGCGAGACAGTGGCCGAGGTGGCCGGCGCGGCAGCCGCAATGCGACGCCACATGACCCCCATCCGAACCGACCGGACCGGCGTCATCGACGTGGTGGGGACCGGCGGGGACGGCTCGGGCACGTTCAACATCTCCACCGCCGCCGCCCTGGTTACCGCGGCGGCCGGCGTGCCCGTCGCCAAGCACGGCAATCGTCGCTTCACCAGCCGTAGCGGCTCGGCCGACGTGCTGGCCGAACTGGGCGTGAACATCGAGGCCGACGTGCCCACGGTGGAAGCCTGTCTGGACGAGCTGGGTATCTGTTTCTGTTTTGCCCCGTTGCTGCACGGGGCAATGAAATACGTCGCCCCGGTGCGAAAGAAAATCGGAACGCCCACTATCTTCAATATCCTGGGGCCGCTGGTGAATCCGGCCGGCGCGCCGTTCCAGTTGCTCGGGGTGGGCAAGCCGAATCTCAGACCGCTGCTGGCCGAAGCGCTGCTGATGCTGGGCACGCAACGCACGCTGGTAGTCCATGGGGCCGACGGACTGGACGAAGTAACGCTCGGCGACACGACCCACGTTACCGAGGCTGCCGAGGGGACGCTGCGAGAGTTCGACTGGACGCCGGCCGACTTCGGCCTGGAACCGGTCGCCATCGAACGCTTGCGAGTGGACGGTCCCCAACAGAGCGCACGGGTGATCCGCCGGATGCTCGACGGGCAGGCGGGACCGGCTCGCGACGTGGTCGTGGCCAACGCCGCCGCCGCGCTCTTGACGGCCGATCGCGCGGCGTCGCTGTGCCGGTGCGTCCGACTGGCCGGCGATGCGATTGCCGACGGCGCGGCCGCCGATCTCCTTGCCCGACTCGTGGATCGGACGGCTTCATGAATCGGGCAACTTTGCGGCTGGTACTGTTGATTTCCTGCTGCCATGCGCTGGTGCACGTCTACGAGCACTCGCTGGCGAGCGTCGAGCAATTGATTGCCGCCGATGCCGATTTCGGCGTTGCGGTCGCCGATCAGAAGGCGTTGTCGGGCGAGTTGGGTAACTGCCTGCGGCTGCCCTTCGGTCTGTTCGGCTTGCTGGCCGGCTGGCTGGCCGACCGCTACGGCGCCAAGCGATTGCTGGTGATCTATCTGCTCGGATGCGCGGCGGCGACGGCCACTGCCTGGTATGCGCCCACCCTGGCAATGCTCTATCTGGCGATGTTCACGCTGGGCATGTTCTGTAGCATCTATCATCCGGCCGGCGTGGCCCTGATCTCGCACGAAACCACGCCCGAGAATCGCCCGATGGCGCTGGGGTATCACGGCATATTCGGCTCGGCCGGGATTGCGGCCGGGCCGTTCATTGCCGGTCTGGCCTTGAACGCGGGCGCCGATTGGCGGCAGTACTTCCTGCTATTGACCGTGCCCGGCGTGCTGCTGGCCATACTGCTGATCGCTCGTCTTCCTCGCGACCGACACATCAGAACGAACGGCGACAAGTCGGGCGCCGCGGACGACGATGAGACGGTCTGTTGGCATTCGTATGTCGTGCTGATGCTGTTTACCAGCCTGGCCGGCTTTGTTTACGCGGCCATCCTGACCTTCCTGCCTCGCTATCTCGACGGAGCCGGCCTCCGGATCGAGCACATACCCAGGGAAAGCCTGCGTAACTACCTGACCGGCGCGGTGATGTTGCTCGGCGTGATCGGGCAGTACGCGGCCGGACGCATCGGCCGACCGACCAACCTCGAGCCGCTGATGGCCGCCGCCATGTTCGCGGCCGCGCCGTTTGTCTTCTGGATGGGGTTCGCCCAAGGGACCAGCCGGATCTGGGCCGCCGCGCTGTTCACGCCCTTGTTCTTCATGCATCAGCCGCTGTTTAACAGCATGGTGGCGAAATACGTACCCCGGCGAAGGCGGAGCCTCTGCTACGGGCTAAGCTTCACGCTGGGGTTCGGCGTCGGCAGCTTCGGGCCCAACTTCGCCGGTCACATGAAGAGCGATCTGCTCAACTTCAGCGTGTTGGGCATCATA
>CAZDHN010000511.1:0-4961 GCA_964505115.1 uncultured Planctomycetaceae bacterium | reverse complement strand
AGGCTACCGCGTTCGGATGCCGCGCGCGCCTTGTCGTACCCGTCGGCGGCGGCCGTCTCCAAACGGGTCCGATGAGCCGCCACATAGTTTTCGGCCAGGTCGTTCAGCAGCCGAACCGCCAACTCGGGGTTCTTATCGTCCAGCGACAGAGCGATTTCCAATTGCCCGGCCGCGGGCTCTTCGGTGGCCACTACCTGCAAGTTCCGGCACAACTGCTCGATGGCAGCGCCGGCCGGATCGAAGCCCACTCGTTCGGCAGCCGCCCGAACGTTCTCCTCGGAAGCAATCTGCCGGCGGATATTTTGGGCGTCCAACCGCGGCAGTTCGGCAACGTGGCGGTCGGTCGACTCGACCGTGGCGGGCAACCGCTGGATGATAGTGGCCCGGGCCGTATGGCTGTCCGTCTGCCCGGGTAACTTCAGCGCGACCAGATATATGCCCACGCCGGCGATGGCGAATACGAGCAGATAGCTCCCCAGGCCCGTCGTCCAAAACGAGCCGGTGCCGTCGTTACTTGTTGTAGAATGCGCATCCATGCTTGTTGCTTGAGGTTGTTAGCGCAGAGCATCCCCCATCTCGACATCGACCCCGGCCGGCCTGGAGCTTTAGGCAACTCGCGGCAAATGCTCTAGCGGGAAACGGTTGGGAACTTCTTGACTATAGAGCCGCGACCGGTGGTCGCGCACTGGCATAAAAGGCACGCGATCTTCCGAAACTTCCAGCGAGACCACCGGTCGCGGCTTTATATCAGCCTTGCCAATCCACCGACGATACAAGAAGATATGGACATGAGCCGACAGACGCCCGAGTTCCGAATCAAGGTATGCGGCATCACCACGGCCGGCGACGCTCGGATGGCCGCGTCGGCCGGAGTTGACGCCGTTGGGCTGAACTTCTACCCAAAAAGCGCCCGATACCTGCCGCCCGAGAATGCCCGGGCCGTGGTCGACGCGCTGCCCGTCGGCATTGCCAAGGTTGGTCTGTTCGTGAACGCCGACGTCGGGGAGGTTTGCCAGACGTTCGATCGGCTAGGGCTCGATCTGATTCAGCTACACGGCGACGAGCCGCCCGAGGTGATGAGCCAACTGGGCGATCGGCCCGTTATTCGCGCGTTCCGCCTGGGGCCGGACGGGTTGAAGCCGGTCGCCGAATACATCGACGAGTGTCGCCGCCTCGACCGGCTGCCGCGGCTGGTGCTTCTCGACGCCTACCAGGCCGGATCTTATGGTGGTACGGGCCGGGTTGCCGATTGGAGGGTGGCGGCCGAATACCCGGCAAGCGACTGGCACCCACCCTTGGTATTGGCCGGTGGGCTGACGGCGGAAAAGGTGGGCTCGGCGATCCGAGCAGTCCGCCCGGCGGCGGTCGATACGGCCAGTGGCGTGGAGTCGACTCCCGGCCACAAGGATCCGGCCCTGGTCGAAGCGTTCGTCCGCGAGGCCCGCCAGGCGTTTGCCGCCCAATAATGGCCCACGAACACTTCCGTAGCTGTATTCGCAAGAATTCAGCCCACCGGCCAATCCATCTGAATTCTTGCGAATTCAGCTACCAGCCCACCCGATAGTGGCCGGAGGTATCTCTTGCCAAGATGGGGCCAGACCGCTTATCATGGGAGTCGGTTGTTCTTGTAGACTATTATGTACGCCAGTTGGCGGGAAAAGGAGCTATTCGTGTCCGTGGAAACCAAACTACCCTATAAGGTTGCCGACATCTCACTAGCCGAGTGGGGGCGGAAGGAAATCGATCTGGCCGAACATGAAATGCCCGGCCTGATGGCTTTGCGAGAGAAATACGGTAAGACGAAGCCGCTGACCGGTGCCCACATAACGGGCTGCCTGCACATGACGATCCAGACGGCCGTGCTGATCGAGACGCTCGTCGAATTGGGTGCCCAGGTTACCTGGAGTAGTTGCAATAAGTTCTCCACGCAAGACCACGCGGCCGCCGCCATTGCGGCCGCCGGAGTGCCCGTCTACGCCTGGAAAGGCGAGACCGACGCGGACTACGACTGGTGCATCGAGCAGACGCTCATCTTCCCCGACGGCCATCAACTCGAGTTGATCGTCGACGACGGCGGCGACCTGACCGCCATGGTCCACGAGGAGAAGTGGCGACACATGCTCGCCGGCATGAAAGGCCTCTCGGAAGAGACGACCACCGGCGTGCATCGGCTCTACCAGATGCACGAGCGGGGCGAGTTGGGTATCCCAGCCATCAACGTCAACGACTCGGTCACCAAGAGCAAGTTCGATAACCTCTACGGCTGCCGCGAGTCGCTGGCCGACGGGATCAAACGGGCGACCGACGTGATGATCGCCGGCAAGGTCGTGGTCATCGCCGGCTATGGCGACGTCGGCAAGGGCTGCGCCCATTCCATGCGGTCCTACGGCGCCCGGGTGCTGATAACCGAGATCGACCCGATCTGCGCGTTGCAGGCGGCCATGGAGGGGTTTGAGGTAACCACCATGGAGGATGCGGCCCCGCGGGGTAACATCTTCGTCACCACGACCGGCTGCCGCGACGTCATCCGCGTGGAGCACATGGAGCGGATGCCCAACGACGCGATCGTCTGCAACATCGGCCACTTCGACCTCGAGATCGAAGTTGCCCGCTTGGAGGGCT
The DNA here is from genome assembly GCA_964505115.1 of uncultured Planctomycetaceae bacterium. Classification (GTDB taxonomy): domain Bacteria; phylum Planctomycetota; class Planctomycetia; order Pirellulales; family Thermoguttaceae; genus CAZDHN01. The sequence continues at coordinate 2,339 of CAZDHN010000511.1, read as the reverse complement.
ATCCGAACATCGAGAAGAAGAACATCAAGCCGCTGGTCGACCTCTACACATTCCCCGATGGCCACTCGCTCCTCCTGCTGGCCGAAGGTCGGCTGGTGAACCTGGGCTGCGCGACGGGCCACCCGTCGTTCGTGATGTCGAACTCGTTCACGAACCAAGTGTTGGCCCAACTCGCCCTCTGGACCGAGCCCGACAAGTATCCGCTGGGCGTACACGTTCTACCGAAAACACTCGACGAAGAGGTCGCCCGACTGCACCTCGGCCCGCTGGGCGTCAAGCTCAGCAAGCTCACCCAAAAGCAGGCTGACTACCTGGGCATCACCGTCGAGGGCCCCTTCAAGCCGGATTATTATCGGTATTGAGCAGGGGGCAGGGATTAGTTGGTAGGTTATGCTTCAGCATAACGCCCACCACGTCGACTCTACCGTCTCGGAGTTTAGCCGCCGGCGGAAGCCGGCGGTTGCTTTGCGCATCGGTCAACCGCCAGCTTCCGCTGGCGGCTATTTGGTGAATCGCCCACGCCCCCCATCGTCCGGGGGGCTCATTGGCAAGTCGCCCTCCAGGCTGCATAATGTTGGTTGGACTTCTATTCTCATTCCCGCAAATTGAAACAGTCTGACAACATCTATCTCAAATGCCCGAAATACAAGCCTTTAGAGGGGTTCGATATGACCTGGGCCACGTCGGCTCGCTTGGCGACGTGGTTGCCCCGCCCTACGATGTCATCTCACCGGAACTGCAAGACGAACTCTACCGGCGCCATCCGGCAAACGTGGTAAGGCTGATCCTCAACCGCCTGGAGCCGGGCGACGACGACGAGGTCAACAACCGCTACACCCGGGCGGCCCGATTCCTGGGGAACTGGCAGTCGGAAGGCGTGCTGTTCACCGAGTCCGACCCGGCCGTCTACGTCTATCATCAGGAGTTCACCGCCGAGGGACAGACCTTCAACCGCCGCGGGTTCATGGCCCGGATGCGGATCTCGCCCTTCGGCGAAGGGATCGTCTTTCCGCACGAGGAGACCATGCCCGGCCCAAAGGTCGACCGGCTAATGTTGATGGCCGTCTGCCGGGCGAACCTAAGCCAGATATTCGGGCTCTATCCCGACCCGGACTGCGAAGCACAGAACCTGTTGGAAGCGGTCGTGGCGGGTGAGGCGCCCATCGAGGCGACCGATCCGGCGGGCGTGGTCAACCGGATGTGGCCGGTGACCGACATCTCGGTCATCGCCGAGGTGGCGGCCGCGATTGGCCCGAAACCGCTCTTCGTTGCCGACGGACACCATCGCTACGAGACCGCCTGCAACTACCGCCAACAGGTTTACGACAGCGGCTCATTGTCCGCCGACCATCCGGCCAACTTCGTGTTGATGATGTGCGTGGCCATGGAGGAGCCCGGCCTGGTGGTTCTGCCCACGCACCGGCTCTTCACCGGCGTGCCCGAAATGGACGCCGCCGAGTTGGCCTCCCGGCTGGGCGATTGCTTCACCACCGAACCGGCCGGCCAAGGAGCCGATCGGGCGGCCGAACTCTGGGAGCAGATCGAGGTGGCCGACGACCAGGGCACGCTCGCCCTATTCACCCGGAAGGACAGGCGCTGGACACTGATCCAGTTGACCGACGCCGGCCAGGAGCGGTTGGCCGGCCAGGCGGAAGATCACAGCCAGGACTGGCGCGACCTGGGCGTCAGCATCTTGCACCGGCTGATCGTGCAAGACCTGCTGGGCGTCGAGGAGCTACCGAAGCCAAAATACGTTCACGAGGTGGCCGAAGTGGTCGCCGGGCTTGGGACGGACGACTTCCCCTTGGCCGCCCTGGTGATGCCGGCCACGGTCGATCATATCCGCACGCTCAGTTTGCAGGGCGAGCGGATGCCGGCCAAGAGCACCTACTTCTACCCCAAGCTGCTCAGCGGCATGGTCATCAACCCGCTCGAATAATCGGCCGGGAGCAGCGTTTCGGCGTGTGTAGCTGAATTCGCAAGAATTCAGCCCGCAGGCGCGATTCCGTCTGAATTCTTGCGAATTCAGCTACCACAACCGGCTGACGTTGCAGTGTGCCACTGGCTCCGCCAGTGCCTCCGTGGGCCCAAAGCACTGGCAGAGCCAGTGGCACGCAGTGTTTCACGTGGAACGCGACTGCGAAAACCCTGCGGATTCCAGAAGCAGGGTGTTTCACGTGAAACGGGCAATCCACGCAGCTTAGCTGTTTCACGTGAAACGTTACGATTCGCTCGAGGCCCCCGCTTTCTTGGCAGCCACCCTCTGATTCCTAGTGCTTTGTCAGGCCTAGCCCGTATTTCTCACCAACATCGTCACGAGAGGTCGTAAGTTCTGTCGT
>CAZDHN010000510.1:0-4964 GCA_964505115.1 uncultured Planctomycetaceae bacterium | reverse complement strand
TGCCCGACGGTGTCGACATGGAGGAGATTCTGGCCATGCACGGGCGGATCATGGCGGTCGAGGCGGCCGAGTATCACCGCGAGGCGTTTGCGGCCCATCGCGATTCGTACGGGCCGATGATTACCGGCCTGTTGGACGAGGGCCTGGCCACGCGGGCGGTCGACTACGCGGCCGCGCTCGCCCATCAACGTGAACTACGCCACCGGGTCGGCCCACTCTTTGAGCACTGCGATGCACTAATCATGCCGGCCACCGACACGACCGCCCCGGCCACCTTGAAGACCACGGGCGACAAAAAGTTCCAGGCCCCCTGGAGCTATGCCGGCGTGCCGGTCGTGAGCATCCCCTGCGGCCTGGCCTCCGACCGAATGCCGGCCGCCGTGCAACTGGTCGGCCCTCATCACGCCGACCAACAAATTCTCGCCATCGCCCGATGGTGCCAGAAGCACCTCGCCTTCGACGCCCTGCCGCCGCTGATGGTGTAACGTGAGCCAGCTTTCAGTCCTGTTGATCCTCCAGTACCTGCCACACGGCCGTTTTCATGCGGCGTGAATCGGCGGCGGATCGCCGAATCTTTGTCAATAATTGACTATCGAGCGGGTCGTGTGGTCGAAATGCGCCGGCAGCCAACTGCTCGTCGAGCAGAGCGTCAGTGACGATCCGCGCGTCACCGAAGCTCACGCAACTCTTGTGCTTGACAAAGCTATGTTCGCCCGGTTCGATGATGCACGACTGGTCTTTGTCGGCGCGCCATGTCGTGAAATTGGCAATGACGACATGCTCGGCATCCTTCAAGGGCTCTGATAGCACGAACCACAGATGCTCGTCCACGCCCCGATTGGCCAGGAAGAACGTGTCGCCGGCGTTCACTGAGCGGCTCCCTCGAAGAACTCGTCGAAGACGGCCTTGTCGTGCAAGTCTTTGAGGATGTCGTCGGCATCGTCTTCGCGGCCGACCGCGCGGAGCAGATCGCTCATTGGAATCCGAGTTGAGGTTCCTTTTGCCGGTCGGTTGTTCTTCCACTCGTCAAAGTTGTGCGTTATGTGTTCGACAATGTCCCAAGTTGACAAATCCTCGAATTTTTCGGACACCTCGGTGAGCTTGGCTATCTCGTATGGTGATAGCTCGCCACGGTCCGGCTCCGTGGTCAATTCCAGGCGGTTCTTCTCTCTGCGAATGTGCCGTGACCATTCGCGCTCGTCGTATCGTTCGCCTTTGATCAGATCGTACACTTCGCTTGGGACGGGCCCGTGTTCCATGGCGACCGGGTGGGCGAAGCAGATGGGTCTTCCGGTCTCCTTGAGGCTCTCACGGTCGGCGATGTAGAGCAGTTTGACCAGGCGAATGATCTCCATTCGCCCCCCCTCGCACCGAAGCAACACGGCTGCCGCCTGGACGGCTTTTCTCGCATTGAAGTGCATGTCCGTGCTCCTGGTTCAACTGTCTCATGCAATGAATAGGGCGTCTCTTGGGCCCAAAGCTCCGATGGATCGGGCCACTGCGAACGGAAACAGCCGAGCCATCGCTGCTACTTCCATTGTCGTCCTTTACGCACTGCTAGGCAAGCTTCGTTTGTGGCCGCCAATAGTTCGCGAAGCACGCCCGCCAGGGGGGGCAGCCGCCGCTGATGCGATGAACCGGCCAATAGCCGCCAGCGGAAGCTGGCGGTTGCGCAACGCAACATTACGCTGTTTTCTTGCGCCGCGCAGACGAAGCACAAAGCAACCGCCAGCTTCCGCTGGCGGCTATTCTCGACGAGTGCCCATGCGCGAAACTGGGGGTAGTGCGCAAGCAAGCCACCATGGCGAATATGGGCAGCCCTGCGAAGATGATTCTGACCTTGTCTCCCCAAATTGGTTCTGGTAGCCTCTTGCGTCTCATATATATGTACATATGGGGATATTCCCGGCCCAAGCGCGCGGGGCGCGGAATGTCTGTCTTCGGAATCTAATCGCAATCATCCGAAAGGGATGTCCGCATGAGCGAGAAGACGGTGGAATTGGCCGTTGTCGGGTTGGGGAACTGGGGCAAAAACGTCCTACGCAGTTTCGCAGCCACTTCGCACTCGAATATATCGCACATCTGCGACAGCAACCCGCCGCTGCTGGACCGCAACCGGAAACTCTATCCCGGTGCGGTTGCAAGCGACGATTACGAGTCGGTCCTTCGCCAGCCGTCGGTCGATGCCGTGGCGCTGGCCACGCCGGCGCCTTCGCACTACGCGATGGCCCGATCGGCGCTGTTGGCGGGCAAGCACGTTTTCGTGGAGAAGCCGCTGACGCTGACGGTCGAAGAGGCCGAGGAGTTGGTCGAGACGGCCGCCCGGGCCGATCGCAAGCTGATGGTCGGGCACCTGTTGGAGTATCATCCGGCCGTATCCTTGATGAAGGAGCAAATCGACGCCGGCGAGTTGGGCGACATCCACTATATGTATTGCCAACGCCTGAACCTGGGCGTGGTGCGTTCCAACGAGAACGCCTTCTGGTCGCTGGCGCCGCACGACATCTCGATCATTCTGCACCTGTTCGGCGCCCAGCCGGATCGCGTGGTTGCCAGCGGTTCGCGGTTCCTTCAGGAGGGTATCGAGGACGTTGTGTTTGCCGGGCTGCACTTTCCCGACGGGCGGATTGCCCAGGTGCACGTTTCCTGGCTCGATCCGCACAAGGCGCGGAAGATGGTGGTCGTCGGCTCGCGGAAGATGATGGTCTTCGACGACATGCACCCGACCGAGAAGATTCGCATCTTCGACAAGGGCGCGAACATGGAAATGGAGGCGAACTCGCCGATCCAGACGATCACCGTCCGCCACGGCGACATACACATCCCGCATCTGAGCAATCGGCCGCCGTTGGATATCGAGACGCAACATTTCATCGATTGCATAGTGAAGGACACCACGCCCTTAAGCGACGGCGCCGACGGTCTGCGCGTGGTTCGCGTGTTGGAACAGGTCGAAGCTCAACTACGTCTCGGCCGAACAAACGAATCGGAAGACGAGCGCCCACTGCAATTCACGCTTAGGGCCGCCTGAGGAATACGCAAGGCCATGTAGGTTATGCTTCAGCATAACGCACTTGGTTAGGCCGGAGTGGAAACAACTGTCGCCTTTCGCTCCGCGAAAGCCGCGTTCTTTCGCGGAGCGAAAGGCGACAATACGACAGCTAGGCCGTTATGCTGAAGCATAACCTACGCAGTGCAGAGCGATGTGAACAGTTACCGTAATGGAGTCATCATGAGTACCCAACCCCTTGAGGATCATCGCCCGGCCGCGGCGCGACTGGCTGTCGTCGGTGTGGATTTGGAGCCGGACTACACGGCACACGAGTCGGCCTTCATCGACGAGGGTGTCGAGATCGGCGCCGGTACGACGATCTGGCACGTGGCGCACGTCATGCGGGGCTCGCGGATCGGTCGCGACTGCCGGATCGGCCAGAACGTGGTTATCGGTCCCCGGGCGACGGTGGGCGACGGCGTCAAAATACAGAACAACGTTTCGGTCTACGAAGGGGTAACGCTCCAGGACAACGTTTTCTGCGGCCCCTCGATGGTCTTCACCAACGTCTTCAATCCGCGCAGCGAAATCTCCCGGATGCACGAACTGCGTCCCACGCTTGTTCGCAAGGGCGCTACGCTGGGGGCCAATTGTACGATCGTTTGCGGCACGATAATCGGCCGCTACGCCTTCATCGGCGCCGGGGCGGTGGTAACCAAGGACGTGCCCGACCACGCGCTGGTGGTTGGCTCGCCGGCGAGGATTAGCGGCTGGATGTGCTCCTGCGGCGAAAAGCTCGTCTGGCGGGACGACACGGCCGTCTGCCGCTGTGGCAACAGATATACGAAGTCGGACGATGGAGTCCGATCTGCTGGGGCCACGAAAGGGGACAGGTCCATGTTTTCGGCCGACGGTTCAGCCGAAAGAACGTCTTCTCGCCGAAAAATGGACCAGTCCCCAGTTGGTCGTGATAAGACATCTCGCAACGAAGGGCAAGGCATGAAGGTCCCGCTTCTCGATTTGAAGGCTCAGTACGACCCTATTCGCGAGCAGGTGATGGCCGCCATCGGCCGGGTGGTCGATTCGCACGCGTTTATTCTTGGGAAGACGGTCAAGGAGTTCGAGGACCGCGTGGCCGCGTATTGCCAGGCCGAACATGCCGTCGGCGTCTCCTCGGGAACCGACGCTTTGCTAGTCTCGCTGATGGCGCTTGAAATCTCCCCCGGCGACGAAGTGATTACCACGCCCTACTCGTTCTTCGCAACGGCCGGCTGTATCGCCCGACTCGGCGCCAAGCCGGTATTTGTCGATATCGATCCGGTCACCTGCAACATCGATCCCGCGTTAATCGAACGGTCCATTACGCCCAAAACCCGAGCCATCCTGCCGGTGCATCTCTACGGCCAATGTGCCGAGATGGGGCCGATCCTGGAGATTGCCGAACGTAACGGGCTGGCGGTCGTGGAAGACGCGGCCCAAGCCATTGGTGCCCAGTACGGAGACGGGCGGCAGGCGGGCGGCATGGGCACCTTGGGATGCTTCTCCTTCTTCCCCAGCAAGAACCTGGGTGGGGTCGGCGACGGTGGGCTGGTGGTTACCGGCGACGCCGAACTGGCCGAGCGGGTGCGAACGCTACGTGCCCATGGCGGCAAGCCGAAGTATTACCACAAACTAGTCGGCGGCAACTTCCGGCTGGATGCCGTGCAGGCCGCCGTGTTGAATGTCAAGCTCGACTACCTCGACGACTGGACCGCCATGCGGCAGGCAAACGCCCGACGCTACGCGACCCTGTTCGCCGAAAGCGGCCTGATCGAATCCGGCGATGTGCGGCTTCCCCAGGCCGTTTACGCCGGCTCGGGTGTTTCGCGGTATCACATCTACAATCAGTTCATGATTCGCGCCGGTGATCGCGACCGGTTGCAGGCATCGCTTGGCGAATCGGGAATCTCCAGCGCGCTGTACTATCCGGTCC
>CAZDHN010000509.1:0-4969 GCA_964505115.1 uncultured Planctomycetaceae bacterium | reverse complement strand
GCCATCGTCGTAACTCCTTACCCGCCAACCAACAGTGCCATTCGTGCCAGGAACCGTTTCCTTTCCGATCCCGCCATGCGAGAGGCACGGTATGATGGAGGACGGCAATTGTTCATGGTCGGCTCCAAGTTCGATCTCCGTGTCTTCGTGCCTCCGTGAGAGAACTGAACGAGATTGAATGCCATTTGTGCCGGAAACCATTTCGTGGCGCGGCGGTGGATGGAACGAGGACTCTCCTTCGGCCGGCTCGAAACCTTTCCCTGCCCGATCCACGAAGAATGTCTCACGGAGGCACCAAGACACGGAGACGCCTAAAAAGGAGACGCCTAAAAAGGAGATGGGAACCGGGCTCGTTGATTGTGCGGGTCATCCGCATCAAGAGTCTTGGCCCTGGCCAGACAAAGGTTTCAGAAACATTGTCCTTGCCGATCCCACTATTGATCTTTGCATAGTCAAGGCGCGGCTCAAGGGGATTCCGCCAGGGAGCCGGGCTTCGCCCTCGGTCATTGGCCGTGCAAGGGTCAATAGGACGATTTTGAACAGAAGGCAACAAAGGGAACGAAGAATTGACTTGGGCACAATCGTCGTCAGAATTGCCCGACACCCAAGAGCGATCGACTATTGCCTTTGCCAGCCTCTCCCGCTTTGTTGCCGTCCGTTCCAGGTGGGATGATTGTTGGTGTAATACATTTTGACATACAGAACACGCTCTGCCAACGGAAACAAGAGGCGAAGGGAACGAGTTTGTGACATCGCTTGGTCTTGCCCATCACAACAGGTCCGCACAACCCAGGGCACAATCAAGCACGCTAGCCCCGTCTTCTTCCTTCGTTTGCTTCTGTTCAAACTCGTCCTGAATCCCACGGCGCTCTCGTTACGTAATCATTTCTCACACTTCGGGGCCAGCAGGTTCGGCCGGGACCATTGGATTCGGGCCATTAGCAGGTCGCCCCGGGCTTCGCGTCGGGGCATCCACTCGCCGACAGTCACCCAGGATTCATTTGCGTTGACGTTGTTGACGTGGAAGTTGCCCATCAGGGCCACGTCGTCGGGCTTGTTGACGCCGTCGCCGAGCAGCGGCAGCACGACCTGTTCCGACTGGCGGATCAGACAGAGCCGTTCCGTATCGACCCGAGCCACCCAAAGCGGGCTGCGCCAACGGATCACCTTCGTGTTGGAAGCGTCTTGGCGCGTGTAGACCAAATAGAGGCCGTCGCCGTGCGTGAGCCAGTGCTGTTGCGTGGTCGACATGCCAATCGGCTTGCCGTCATCCCAGGCCCAGGCGGTTTTGCGGCGGTAGTTCAGGCCGTCATCGCTGACGGCGACGTAGCCGTGTCCGTCCTCGGCACGAATGGTGAGATAGAATCGGTCCTTGAACTTGGTCAGCGACGGCTCGAGCAACCCGCGGCCGACATTATTCTCAAGGCGCGGCCCAACTTTGAGGATTTTCAGTTCCTTTCCGTCGAACGAGCAACGCACGCCGGCCACCATGCGATTCTTCGGCCCGGGGCCGAAGGTGAGCGACATCATGATATCGCCGTTGGGCATGACCAGGCGCTGGCCGCAGCCATTTGAGTAGATGTTCCCGCCGCGCGGATCGTCCCACTGGAGAATCTTTCGCTTCGACCACGACCCGTCGCCGTGGCGGACGGCGTAGACGGGATATCGCGAGAGCTGATCGCCCCGGGCAAATCGCGGTCCGCGGTAGAAGACCACGTGCCCCATCGCCAGCAGCGTGCCCGTTTGCGGATGGAACTGCGGCACCACGTCACACACTCCGGCCAGCAGACCGGGGTGCCCGGCCACCGGATCGCGGCCCAACGCGGCAATCGCTTCAGGCTTGGTCCAGGTCTTTCCAAGATCGGCTGATTGGCTCCAGTGCACCTGCCCAAAGTAGTCCGAGCCGCCGATATCCTGCAAGGCCATGAAGGCCGTCGGCCGACCGTCGGCGCCCGGTATCATGCACGCCCGAGGATGAAACCAAGTAGTACCGGAGCCGTCCCGATTGCGGCGGAGGGTTACTTTGGTGATCGATTTGATCAGGTCTTCGTCGCTCTCCTTTTTCGCGGCCGCCAGCCAGCCACCCGATTGAGGCGTGGCGGTAGCTTGAGTTTCGGCATACCAGGCCTTCAAGCGCTTGTGCATTTCACCGGCACGGTCGGGATGCTTTTCAGCCAGATCATCCTTCTCGCTCGGGTCGTGCTTCAGGTTGTATAGCGCCACGGTTTCGTTCTCGAACGTGCCGGCCGGGGCTTTGGGGTGATGCACGACCAGTTTCCACGGACCGTCTCGCATCGCTTCCGACCGCTTGCCGCTGTTGCCGAGCGATGCCCAAAACAACGGACGCTGGGCTAGTGACTTTCGGTCGAGCAAGACCGGAGAAATGTCGACTCCATCGAGCGGTCGTTTGGGTGAATCGGCGCCGGCCAGCGCTAGCAGCGTGGGCATCACGTCGATGCTGATCATCGGCTGATCGGAGACCGTACCCGGCTCGATCTTCCCCGGCCACCAGGCGATTGCCGGAACTTTGTGGCCGCCTTCATAGACGGTTCCCTTGCCGCCGCGCAGCGCGGGGCTGCCGCTGGGGAAGTCGCCGGCGGGACCGTTGTCGGAGAAGAACAGCACGAATGTGTTCTTCTCGATCCCCAACTCGATCAGCGCCCGGCGCAGCTTGCCGATTCCCTCGTCGATCGGCAGCGTCATGCCCTTGTACTTCTCGATACGCTCCTCCGCGCTCACTTTCTTCCAATGCCAGCGGTCCCATCCGTCCAGCGTTCGCCGCACGCGGTCGCCCGGCACTTGAACGGGGTTGTGGATTGCCTCATGGGCGACGTACAGACAGAAGGGCTTGCCGGCCTTGGCGTACCGGCGGACGAAGTCGAGCGAGTAGCGATTGATCAGATGGGTCGAGTAGCCTTCCTCCTTCGTCTCCTTGCGATTGTGCCACCAATCGTGCGCGTAGTGATCGCCGACGTGGCTGACTAAGTCGATGTTGCCGCTGTGATAGCCCACGAATTCATCGAACCCATGGTTCTGCGGGTGGTAGTCTTCGGAATTTTGCGGATACCCCTGATGCCACTTGCCGATCAGCCCCGTGGCGTAACCCGCCGCTTTGAGCGTTTCGGCGAAGGTAACTTCACACGGCTTCAAGCCCTTGCGATGTTCGGGGTGATCGGCCACGGGATGGATCACGGCCTCGATCCCGGCGCGCTGCTGGTAGCGTCCAGTAAGCAATCCCGCCCGGGTAGGCGAGCAGAGGGTGCCGGAGGAATGGAAGTCGGTCAGCCGCATCCCCTCGGCGGCCAGCCGATCGATCTCGGGCGTCTTGAAATACGGATTCCCGAAGCAGCTAACCCCGGCATAGCCCATGTCGTCCACCATCACCACAATCAAATTCGGTTGTGTCTTCTCCGCTCCGGCACACATGAACGGCTGCAATGCAAGCGCGATTAGGCTAAGCGTGATAAGAAGTAAATGTTTCATTGTGCTCACATCCATTGTTTGTGACATGTTTCTTTGGTGGAAACGACCGGCTCATGAGCCACCGCCCAATGTAGTACGCGCCGGAGCGCCTGTCAACGTTTGGCGTTGAGAAGCGATCAGGGCCTCGACCCCGGTCATTGGCAATTCAACCGTGAACAAACGCAGTTAATGGACATGATTCACATGATTAACAGGATGGATTCACTCGAGAGTCTTCCTATCTTGTCAATCATGTTAATCATGTCCCAACCGATCGCTCTTGACGCCTTTTGGGTTATTTCCCGGAACTCGGGCACACTTGCCCGCCATGCAACGGTTGACGGCCGCTTGGGGACTGGTGAATTCTCCGGCCGGAAGATGCCTTCTTGCGTGAACCGCCGGCCGAAAACGTACCGGGCCGGGGCTCAGTTGTCGGGAGATTCCCACCACGAGTCGACTGACTCATCGGCGAATACCAAGGAGGCTACCGCGTCCAGCGGAACACGGTTATTGATGGCTTCCAGGGCCAGCTTGGTATTCCGGTCGAGAGAGGCCCAACGCGGCCGCGTCACGGTCGACTCGACCAAGTTGCCAACCTCCTCGGTGGCAAGGCTTGCAAGATCTGTCACCATTGCCAGTTCGTTTGGCATTTCGGTGGCCGGGGGAAGAACAGTGTCATCGGAGCCGGCCCGCGACGGATCCACGCCGCCCGGCGGCAGGCCGTCGTCCCTCATCGACTGCCAAACAATTGTGGTCGCGATCAGAACGCCGGCCGCGGCAAGCGCGGTAGCCAGCCCGTGGCGCAATAGCCAGCCGGAGACCGGAGCCGTGGCCACGACAGGCTTCGCGGCCTCGCCGCGCCGAATCGCGCCGCAAAGCCGCCGGTGGAGGGTTTCGGAAAACTCCGGACGGCAAGCCTCCGCCTCGCGACGCAGCCGCTCGGCCAGAACCCGTTCTTCGTCGGACGAATCGGACTCATACATTGGGCACCTCCACCGCCGGACGAGCCGGCTCTTTCTGTTTGGGCGAAGCCTCGCTCTCTTGTGGCGAGACATCGGGACCAAAATCCCGCAGCAATATCCGGAGTTTCTTTCGAGCACGAAACATCATCGTTTTGACCGACACCCGAGAACGTTCCAGCACGGCGGCAATTTCTCGGGTCGGCATCTCTTCGACATAGTGAAGCCAGACCGCGGTCAACTCTTCCTGGCCGAGCGCTTTGGCGGCCGCGTCCCAGAGGCCGCGGCGGTCTTCCTCGGCGACCATCGTCTCCAACGGGCTCGGCTCCGTGGACTCGGCCGACCGCGGGGCCTCGCCGTCGAGCAGCGGGCGGACGCGTCGGGCGTGGTTGATGCTCATGCGCCGCGCGATGGTGAACAGCCAGGTGGAGAACCGCCATCGCGGCCGATAGCGATGCAGGTTCGAGTACGCGCGGACGAATGTCTCTTGCAGCAAGTCCTCCGCATCGGAAGAAGCACCCCGCTGCCGCAGGAATTGCAGCAGCGGG